>NZ_LIRE01000339.1 GCF_001402795.1 Pseudanabaena sp. 'Roaring Creek' | reverse complement strand
TATAGTTGTTTTAAATAACTTGTAGACGGGCTTCGACTTCGCTCAGCCCTCGGTGTAAGCTAGCTGAGCGAAGTCGAAGCTGTAGTTTTTATTTAAATTATCTATAAATGCATGAGCCCGATCTTTCCCAATCTCAATCGCCAAAGGCTTATCTAGTGAAAGATACAGATCTTTTACGCTCCCTAAAAGACCGACAAATGTCTGCCTTAGAGATGTTATATCAGCGTTATGGTGGAGTCGTATATGGAATAGCGCTCAAGGCTTTAAAGACTCCCCAAGATGCCGAAGATTTAGTGCAAGAGATTTTTCTAGCCCTGTGGAATCATCCACCCAATCCCGAGCATTCATATTTTGTTCGGTATTTGGTGACCATGACTCGTACCAGGGTGATCGACAAATCGAACGATTGCTGATCGAATATCCTGAAGTTACCAGCAATTTAAACGAGCTTCAAATAGTAAACGATCGCTTAATCTTAGGTCTAAATGAGGTCGATCCACCTCCTTACCTATGGTCGAATATTCGCGATTCCGCATATAAATCATTGCGGCAAAACTTATTGGCTGAGAAGCACGTTCGTAGGTTTCCTTGGAAACCTATTTTGGCAGGGGCGATAGGGTTATTAGTTTTAGGATTGGGACTAGATAATTATCAATTGCGGCAAGCCCTAAAAGCATCTAGCGAGATCGAAGCGCTGTTACAACAACCGAAAACTCGTCTTTTTGCCCTAAAACAGGTCAATAATGACAAATCTTTAGGTAGTTTTGTGGTTAATTTAGATCGGCAAGTAGGAATTCTGACCATTCCTCATCTTCCCAATCCACCTGATGGTCATACCTATCGATTATGGGCGATCGTCGATAATGACAAGCTCCCGTGCGGACAGCTAAACATTACTTCCCAAGGAAAAATCGCCCAACAGTTTGCCATGCCAGTAGATCTTTACGACAATGGAATATCCGCTGTTTTGGTTACGTTAGAATCTTCTTCCTTAAGCCGTTATCCGAAGGGAACGGTAGTCATGCAGAGTGAACTATAGCCCAAAGATTAGTGGCGGCGTAAAGCACCACCACTAATCTTTGGAGTTCTATGTCCTAAGCAAAACTTGCATCGCCCTATAAGAGAATATAGCAGTAGCCAGTTATGTTAGGACAAAAACAAAACCCAGAAGAGTGTTGCGGCGCGAAGCGCCGCAACACTCTTCTGGGTTTTATGTCTTAACTTATTTGGCTATAGCTATATTTGTTAAGTTCCTCAACTACAGCGCTTTGCAATACTTTTAAAAATTTCTCGTGCTTCGTCTGATCGGAAATTGCTGTAAATATTCATTTTCTGGGGATTGATTTTGAGGATTGATTTTGAGGATTGATTTTGGGGATTGATTTTGGGGATTGATTTTGGGAAATTGGTTACTCAATTCGATCCGTAGGAACTTCTATAATTTAGCGTAATATAAAGCTTGCAGCCGTTTAATCCCAATTATGAATCCCAGTCACTCTGCAGATCTAGATTGCCAAATTTCAGGAAAACCCATACTTGAAGCCAGAAATATTGTGGCGGGATATGTGGATGGCGTAGATATTTTGCAAGGGGCAAATTTATCAGTCTATGAAGGCGAACTCGTTACGGTAATCGGCTCCAACGGGGCAGGGAAATCGACCTTAGCCAAAACCATATTTGGTCTAGTGCCAGTGCGATCGGGGGAAATATTATTTGGCGATCGCCCGCTGATTGGGCTTAAACCCGAACAAATCGTGCGCTATGGGATTAGCTATGTTCCGCAAATTGCCAATGTTTTTCCATCCCTGAGCATCTCCGACAATTTAGATATGGGGGCTTATACGCGCAATGGCAATATTAAGGAGCTAAAAGATAAAATCTACGAGACTTTTCCCGTACTAGCGAAACGCCGCAACCAAAGAGCAGGAACCCTTTCAGGGGGGGAACGACAAATGCTCGCGATGGGTAGAGCCATGATGCTAGAGCCCAAACTATTGATCCTAGATGAACCTTCAGCTGCCCTATCTCCGATTTTGGTACAGGATATTTTTAATTTAATTCAAACTATTAATCAGTCGGGCACATCGATTATTTTAGTAGAACAAAACGCCCGCAAGGCTCTAGCGATCGCCGATCGCGGCTATGTTATGCATTTGGGTAAGGATGAATTTACAGGCAAAGGCACGGATTTATTGAACGATCCTGAAGTTGCTGAGTTGTATTTAGGTATGGGAAATTTTGGCAAACTACCGCCCAGCTAAGGCTCAAAATAAAGATTAGTGGCGGCGCGAAGCGCCGCCACTAATCTTTATTTTGAGCAAAACTTACGTTGCTATACATAGCGATCGCCATGCTTATCGATAGAATATTGGTAGTTCTTATTTCATAGTGCTTAAATTCAAGGCTTTTTATTTAGAGGGATTCAATGGCAGGGACTGAGGTAAAGCTTTCGTTTGAGGAATTGACCAAAGCACAGACATATTTGCAGCAATTGGGTCTATACGATGGTGAAATTGATGGCACCTATGGCAAGTTGTCCGAGGCAGCCTTTGTGCAGTTTGCCAATGCCCTGAGCATCGATACGATTTTGGATGCCAATTCGCAAGCGATTACCAATAACCTCCTCCAGATGCCTGCGGTAGTCAGATATTTACTTGAAATCATGGGTAATGGCGATCGCCTCTGGCAAAAGTTTATCAACTCCCAAAATATTTGTGTCAACATGGGGCAGGTAGACTCAAATTTATTAGGATTTCTCGATCGTGGGGTGAACGGCTGTGTAGCTGGCTCGAAGAGAAGCTTGCCAAATCGCAACTTTGCCCCATCGCCGCTACTCAAAGATATCGCGCTTTATCCCGATCGCCTTGCGAGTTTACCCGATGGCGTAAATGTGATTTCCTACGGTGAAGTCGCCATGCTGGCAAAGTCGCAGGTGCGTGTTCGTTTTCGCCCCTATCCCGCACTCGGTGAAGTTCCCAACATTGAAAATCTTGGTTTAGAGTTTCTCCATAGCAGCATTCAGCAAGCCTGCATTTGTATCGGTAGTGTCGTTAACGGACAAATGTTAGCGCGCTGGATTGGACTAAATCCCCTAGCGAATGTTCAGTTTTGGAGTTCCACCAAAATCTTGCCTTTGCTCTATACCCTTTGCGCGGCTAATCAAGCCCAGCCCAATCAAGCGATCGCTAACTGTGCGATCGCTGATGTACAGGGAAAAATCACCCCGCGTACCTACGCAGAACTAGCCCAGCGCATTTGTAATTACGATGAGTCCAATGGCATTACCTCCAATGCCTTAGCGGCAATGTTTAAGCAGTTTACGAATCCGATCACCTTACAAAATTGGCTGATCCAAATTACTGGAAACCAAAAACTCTCATTTCAAGGACGTTATGGCGAAGTCCCCTATATCGAGCAACCCACTCTACGTGATACTTCAGGGCAGACGGTGCTGAGTGGAGTCAAAGATCCCCATCGCGGAGACAACTTGATATCTGCCTATGACTTGACCCGTATCGTTTCCCAGATCGCTTGGCATCGACATATTCCGCCAACCAATCGATTACCTGCGGCGCAATGGCATAGCTTGAGTACCCTGATTAATGCCATGGGGCAGGATACGGCAAGATATGTCGATGCGGCGATCGCCGCCCTAGGATTGACCTATTTCATCGGTGAACCTGTCGTGTTCTCAAAAATGGGATTTGGCTATAGCGATCAACGTAGACAAACGGAACTTACCTATACCGCCAGTATCCAGTTTGTCGATCGTCTTGCTCAGTCCCACGATCTACCTTTGCCAAAACTCCGTTCGGTGAATATGACTTTACGGGCTGTCCTCGATCTTCAAGATCCCGTGCGCGAGTCGTTAGAAATTGATGCGAGAATGGCTACTACAGTGGCGGAGATTTTACGTAGGATTGTCACTGAAGAGCTAATCTAGAAAATTATTAGGCGATCGCGATCTTCGAGTTCGAGCGATTTATTCAAACACACAATGCAAACACAACGCGCTTTATCTGCTGTAGGTCTATGGTGGCGGTGGGTACTTACTACCTTAGTAGGTACTCTCATGGGCAGTATGTTTGGAATCGCTGCTTGTTTGGCGGGTGTGCATTTTTTAAGCGCTCATCTCATACAGAGGGGTATTTGTCATACAGGTTTTGGTAGTCTCAACTGTTCTGTATCCACAGGTATCGTATCTGGTGCAATTGTTGAAAGTACCTTTGTAGGATTAATGCAATATGTTGTTTTGCGGCGTTTTCTTAAATCTCCCGCTTGGTGGATTTTGGCGAGTACCTTTAGTTGGACTTGGATTGCTTTCGCCGCAACGAGCTTAGCCTATACAGCCCAATTTGGTTTTGCGATCAGTGCTAATGGAGGCTTTGTCGAAAGTAATATCTTCGATCGCATTCCGATATTGGCGGCTAATTCCCTGTGGGTGGTGTTAGCAGGACTCCTTCTCGGAATATTGCAATGGCTCGTACTGTGGAACGGTCGGTTTCGTGGCCCATCCCACATTCAGTTTCTAAAGAGTCGATCGTTACTATGGATCGTGGTGAACTTCGTTTTGATCGCATTTCTACCGATCGCGATTATCCCAATTTTTCGGGGTCAAGGCACTTTGTATGGGATTTGGTTATTCTTTCTTGGCTTCTCTCCTCTCTATGCCACGATTACCGCAGCCACCCTTGTAAAAATGCAACTCCATAAATTAAATAAACTAGATGTAAGCCTTCCCCTATCAACAAATAATGAAATAAGTAGCTAGGCACAATTAAATATAAAGCCCAAAGCCTGTAGCGTACGCGCAGCGTGCGCTACAGGCTTTAATTCTGGGTTTAGTTTTGAATTCAAAAATGTTAGGACAAACATCAAGCCCAATAGAGAGTTGCGGCGCTTCGCGCCGCAACTCTCTATTGGGCTTGATGTCCTGACTTAAGTTGCTATAGCTATAGAATAGATAGAATAGATGGAATTAGACCAATCCATAATGATGAAGATTTCTAATTAGAGAATTAATGTCAAATTTACCACCTGAAATTAGTAACCTGCGATCGCGACTTACCGAAACTGCTTCGATATCACTGGTCGATAAAATCCAGTTTTGCCTAGTATCAAGCTCATTTACCAGTGAAATAATTTTAACTAGTTATGTTTGTGCGGATCGAGTCAAAAATGCTCAAGCTAGTCCCGATCGAGAGCCGCCAATTTTACTTTTGCACGGGTTTGATAGCTCTCTCCTTGAATTTCGCAGACTGCTCCCCAAGCTTGCCCATAGCCATCAAACTTGGGCGATGGATTTATTTGGGTTTGGTTTAACAGAACGTCTTGCCGATACTCAAGTTAGCCCTGAAGCGATCAAAGATCATCTCTATTATTTTTGGAAAACCATGATCGCGCAACCGATCGTTCTCGTGGGGGCATCGATGGGAGGAGCCGCAGCAATTGACTTCACCCTGACCTATCCTGAAGTTGTGAAGAAATTGATTCTCATTGGTAGTGCGGGAATGCGTAAAGGTTCGCTGGCAGGTAAATTTCTAGTGCCACCATTGGATCGGATGGCAACGGATTTTCTGCGCAGTCCCAAAGTCCGCCGTGAAGTAAGCCTCAAGGCCTATGTCGATTCTAGTTTGGTCACCACCGATGCGGAAGTTTGTGCATCCTTACACCTCGCCATGCCTCGATGGAGCGAATCGCTGATCTCCTTTACCAAAAGTGGTGGCTACGGTTCCTTTGCCGATCAGCTACGTTTCTTAAAACAGGAAACTCTCATTCTCTGGGGCGATCGCGATCGCATTCTCGGTACAAAAGATGCCGCAAAATTCCAATCAACCATTCCCCACAATAAACTCGTTTGGATCGATCGCAGCGGACATGTTCCCCATCTCGAACGTCCTGAAATTACTGCCCAAGAAATTCTTCAGTTTATCGCATCTGACTCCATGAATTATCCACATTAACTCTATGAATATCGTGGCGATCGTCCTCGCGGGTGGGAAAAGTTCGAGGATGGGGAGAGATAAAGCTCTATTGGAAGTTGATGGCGAAACTCTCTTGTTAAGAACCTGTCGCATCGCTTTACAGGTAGCCCACTCAAGTTATGTCGTGGCGAGGAGTCAGGAGCAATACCAAAAAGCGATCGCCACAGATTTGCCCCAATTATCAGTGGTACTAGATCGCCAATTTGACGGAGCCCTAGTTGGCTTTTGGCAAGGGACAGAAGCGATCGCCGTTCCTGTGGATTGGTATTTATTGCTTGCCTGCGATCTGCCGCGACTTCAGGGGGATATTCTCCAGAACTGGGCGAATCAATTAGAACATTTACCCCCCAATGCGATCGCCTATCTACCTCGCTATGCCGATGAGAATGGTTGCAAACAATGGGAACCCCTATGTGGCTTCTATCGGCGGAAAAGCCAAGATTCGCTCAGACAGTTTATCGCCGCAGGTGGGCGATCGTTTCAAAAATGGTTGAGCGATCGAGAAGTAATCGAGATCGCCAGTCCACCCGTATCGATGTTATTTAACTGCAATAGTCCCAAGGATTTTTATTCCCTATAGCAGCAATATCGATAAGTGGCGGCGCTTCGCGCCGCCACTTATCTTTTAGGTAATGACCGTGGGGCGATCGCGTCCAGTTAAGTTCTTGATCTGGGCAATTTGATCGGCGATCTCAATTAACTCCTTCAGCGCTTCTTGAGTATCGAGGGAATGTTTAGCAATATTTGGTTCGTAGCTCTCGACATAGAGGCGAAGAGTTGCGCCTTGAGTCCCCGTCCCCGATAGACGAAATACAATGCGAGAACCATCGGTAAACCCGATCCGAATTCCCTGCTTACTGCTGATACTGCCATCGACGGGATCGGTATAGCTGAAGTCATCGCAGAAAGCGACTTCATAATTACCAAATTTTTGGCTGGGTAAATCGGTAAACTGGTGGCGGAGATTGTCAATCAGGGTATTAGCGCGATCGCTATCGACCCCCTCATAATCATGGCGAGAATAGAAGTTCCGTCCATAGAGTTGCCAATGTTCCTTAACGATCGCTTCTACAGATTGCTGGCGGGCTGCCAACACATTTAACCAAAAGAGCACCGCCCAAAGTCCGTCCTTTTCGCGTACGTGATTGGAACCAGTACCGAAGCTTTCCTCTCCGCAAAGGGTTGCTTTACCCGCATCTAGTAAGTTCCCAAAAAATTTCCAGCCCGTGGGTGTTTCGTAGCATTCGATGCCTAAACGTGCGGCGACTCGATCGGGCGCTTGACTGGTGGGCATCGAACGGGCAATGCCTGCCAAACCGCCTTTATACGCGGGAACATGATGGGCATTGGCGGCGAGGATCGCCAAGCTATCGCTAGGAGTGACAAAAAATTTACTTCCGAGAATCATATTGCGATCGCCATCGCCATCGGAAGCCGCACCAAAATCAGGAGCATCTTCGCCATAGAGAACTTCGACTAAATCATGGGCATAGACGAGGTTGGGGTCGGGATGTCCATCACCAAAGTCTTCAAGGGGAATGCAACTTTGTAAAGAACTAGCGGGAGCACCTAAGCGATTGACGAGAATTTCTTGCGCATAGGGACCAGTGACCGCGTGCATTCCATCAAAGCAAATGCGGAATGTGGGGGAGGCGAGTAATAACTTAATGCGATCGAAATCAAATAGCTCGCCCATGAGTTCGGCATAATCAGCAACGGAATCGATAACGGCGATCGTGGTGCTACCGAGTTGGGTTTCACCGATGCGATCCAGATCGAGATCGTCAGCTTCTAAAATTTTGTACTCAGCAATGGTTTTGCTGATGTTGTAAATGGCATCGGTGATTTTCTCAGGAGCGGGTCCCCCGTTGCCAGTGTTGTACTTAATGCCAAAATCACCGTCTTTACCTGCGGGATTATGGCTTGCGGAGAGAATGATGCCACCAAAAGCACCGTATTTACGGATCACACAGGAGGCAGCAGGTGTCGATAAAATACCACCACGTCCGACGAGAATCTTGCCAAAACCATTAGCTGCTGCCATTTTAAGGATTACTTGGATCGCATGGCGGTTGTAATAGCGTCCATCGCCGCCAACTACAAGAGTTTGTCCTTGAAATCCTTCTAGGCTATCAAATATTGATTGAACGAAATTTTCGAGATAATTAGCTGTTTGAAAAACGGTAACTTTTTTTCTGAGTCCAGAAGTACCGGGCTTCTGATCGGAAAATGGAGAGGTGGAAACGACTTTTATGCTCATTAAACTTACAAGCTACAAATTATCTAAAAATTATCTAAAAACACTGAAGATGCCCATACCTTTAGGCTTGCTTTAATTTTACGGGGCATTGGTTAGCATTGATGTTAGTTTTTAGATCTTATCCTTGGCTCCGATAATAATGCGATTGCCCTGCAAGATATTATTGATTTGCTGTAGAACCGCAAAATCCTCTTCAGGCAAGCTCGCAGAAACTGCATATTGGGGATTCTTTTCCAAAAAGCTAAAGGCTTGGCGAAACTCGCTTGGCGTAGCGGCGATCGCGTTATCAAAATGACAGGGAACAATCCTGACAAAATTCCAGCTAGCCACCTTATCAGCCCAGTTAATTACGGCTTGGGGATCGCGATTGAGAATGAGGGTTTGCAAAATCGGGGCAACAAAAATACGTCCATTCCCGCGCAGCTTCTCAAAAGCTTGCCGCCAATTTTCTCGCCATCGAAAAGGAAACAGTCCAAACAAAGCTTGTCGCGATCGCTCTGGCGCTTTGGTAATATCCAGCAATGATTGCCAAAAGGATACCGTTTCTAACACCTGCGGACGGAAATAGAATAGGAATAGAGCCGTACGTTGCCACCCCCGCATCCGATTGATAGGCGTATCGGCAATGGACTCAGCCGCACTATCTCGCGCATGGAATAGCAATGGATAGGGATCGAGTTGGAGGATTTCGGGAGGCTGGTCGGGGATGGATACAATTGTGTCGGTTACCATCAAAGTCTGCGATCGCTTATCAAACAAAGCAACCTCCGCAAATTTCCCTAATCCCAAATTAATCGAACCGAGGACTGCATAATCAAATTGCTTGGCAAAGGGACTCTGCGTAATATCTTCTGGCAAAATTGAGGTGCGTTTCCTAGGCAACCCCAGCCAACTCAAGGGTAAATTCAGCGGAAAACTCCATTGATGCGGTGATACGTAAACCTGAGCCTGAGGGAAATAGCGAGCAAAGGGACCAACAAAAACCTTATGCTCGATTCCTGAAACCGTTGGCAAAATGATGTATTTGACATCGCCATGCTCGTTCACCAGCTCGTTAACGAGGCGAATGCATTCGGGTGTTGGGGCAACGGGTGCATATACTAATAATCCTCCCGTTTCTAGCTTTACCACCGTCATGCGAATCGGCACGACTACATAAAAAATCCCCTGTATCTGATCGAAGGTCCAGATCGAATCTTTGACTATTTCTTGGCGAAGAGTACGCCTTCTTCCGTAGGGATACAGCGGCACGACCTGCCAAAATTTCCACGACCAGTCCTTACTGTTGGGAATATTCTCAGATTCGCTATGTATTTCTTTGGCAGTCATCAAACTCTTGCTCAGTCATAACTTCTAACGTAAATATCATAATGCGATCGCCAACACCAATCAAATTTTCGTTAAATTATTGCGCCTCTCCGATGTCAAGATTGATGCTTTTCATTGATGCTTTTCTGTAGCAATGCAAGTGCTGCTTAAGACATAAAATCCAAGATATGAATAGCGGCGCTATTCATATCTTGGATTTTTAGTAGCAAATATCTATCGTTCTTTTTCATAATAAGTAGCTAGGCATAAGTAAACTTAAAACCCAGAAGAGCATACCGCCCGCTGCGCGGGCGGTATGCTCTCTGGTTTTGGTTTTTAATTATGCCTAGCTACTTATTAGAAAAGCAATGGAGATATAGCAATCCTAAATGAGTTGTAAGAGGCTTCGACTTTAGCAAC
>NZ_LIRE01000031.1 GCF_001402795.1 Pseudanabaena sp. 'Roaring Creek' | reverse complement strand
GCGCCGCAACGCTAATTCTTGGTTTTTAATGTCTAATTTTATAGCGGGAAGGGAGTATGACCAGCTAATTATGAGTGAATATTATGAGTGAATATTATGAGTGAATATACCGATCGCCTGTTCGCAACTAAGAAACGATATCCTTTTGCTCGATGGATCGCAAATACCATTGAGGATTATAACGAACTATCCTGTAGACCTTACATTGCCGCCTTTGACACCCTAATCGATCGTCTTGTAGCTTTGGGCGAGCAAGCTTCGACTGAAGCAAAACTAGAGGCCTTTCAGTCAACCGTGGAAACTCTCAATGACCTTAATGATAACGATGGATTGATCGAAACGGGAGAGCGGGAAGACCTGTGCGAGATTTGCAATACGATCGCCATTGCCGCAGGCATCGATCCGACGAAATATGGAAATGGCGAGGGTCCAGCTAGCGAATGGCGTGACTGGTGAAATCTGGCGATCGCCCCATAACTTCCTGTTTGTGGCGCATACTCGTGAAACAAAAGCAACTTGCTGCTAGTCTAGTTAGACATGTTTGCCAGATATCTTTTTGGTGTCTCGATATGAATAAGTTTCCCTGTCCTAGTCTTATTAATATAGTCAATCTAGTTTTTGTATTGTCCCTTACCACTCCTGCTGTGGCTTGGGCGCAGACTGCCCAACAAAAAATAGTTTTTGTCTCGCCCCAAGGTGCTGATACGGTGGGAGCGGGTTCTCAAAATCAAGCATTTCGGACGGTTACAGCGGCGATCGCAGCCAATCCCGAAGCAGGGACAATCTTTCAATTAAGCGATGGTAAGTATAGCGAAGCTACGGGTGAAAGTTTTCCGATTCGCCTTCCTCAAGGAGCGATCTTGCGCGGTAATCCCAGTGCAAATGGAACGGTTGTCATTAGTGGCGGTGGGCGCTTTGTTAGTTCTACCTTTGCCAGTCAAAATATTGCGATCGTCGCGGCAAATGACTCTCGCATTGAGGGCGTTACGGTTACCAATAGCAATCCGCGCGGTTATGGACTATGGCTAGAGTCTAGTCGCAATGTCGTCATTGCTAATAACAGTTTTATTCGCAATACCCATGATGGGATCTTCCTAACGGGAAGTTCTAATGCTTATATCAGCAATAATCTATTTACGGGGAATACGGGTAGCGGCATCTCGGCATTGGGAACCAGTACGGGAGAGATTCGCGATAATAGATTTGAGAATACGGGCTTTGGACTATCCATCGGACAGCAATCGCAGGTCTTTTTAACTAATAACAATATTTCGCGAAATGTTGATGGTATTGTAATTTCTAACACAGCTCAACCAACGCTTCGCGGTAACGCGATCGCCGATAATCAGCGCAACGGACTTGTCGTTCTCAATGGCTCTAATGGTGCGCCTCGCCCCGATGTCGGGACAACGATTTCGCAAGGGAATAATATCTTCCGCAACAACGGCGAATTTGACATTAATAATGCTACGACAATTCCTCTAGTGGCGGCAGGCAATCAAATTAATCAAGCTCGCGTTCGAGGCGCACTCGATCTTCGTGCTGCGAATTCACCAATTACCAATGCGATCGCCAATCCCATCGCTTCGATTCCACCTGCACCTTTGCCATCAATTCCTTCTACATCTATAAATAATGGCAGTAATAGCAATGGTGGTGCTATTCCTCTTCAAACCAGTCCTAGTCCCAATACTGTATTTATTCCCAATCCCTCAAGCCAATCTTTGCCAAGTCCCGTGATTTCCACTAAACCAAGTAATGATAATAATTCTCCCACAACTATTATTATCGAGCGCGATTATGGCAATCAGTCCAATGCGGGAACGCCAAGATTTCCCACGCAGGTCGCAACTATCCCGCCAGCAACGCTCGATCCCACAACAGGTAAGCCATTCCAATATCGCGTGATTGTTCCCGTAACTTCTACCGTCATCGTTCAGAAGGTCAAGACGATCGTTCCCGACGCTTTCCGTATGTCCCGTAGTGGGAGAACTGTACTTCAGGTGGGAGCCTATAGCGATCGCCCTGCGGCTGACCAGTTGGTACAAAGATTAAACCAATCAGGACTGATTGCAGAAATTATTCCCTTTCGGTAATTTATATGGTTAAATTCCACGCTAAAGTCAATGGAAAGGGAGTAGGACACAAACCCGAAATATGAGTGGCGGCGCTTTGCGCCGCCACTCATATTTCGCGTGTCCTAGCTATACATTAGTTGGGGCAATCTCGTAGGTCATAAAATCATGGGCAGGGATGGTATTTGCAAAGATACTTCTTGCCTCATTCACTAAATCTTCCAATAGAATTGGATTGCCTGGGGAATAACGTGGACTGAAATGGGTCATGATTAATTGCTTCACATTCGCCAGTTGCGCCACCTGAGCCGCCATTGTGCTGGTAGAATGCAAGCGCTGAAAAGCCATATCAGCATCTTGATGGGCAAAGGTAGATTCATGAATCAGTACATCGGCATTCTGGGCTAGTTCTACGGAACTATCGCAAAAAATTGTATCGGTACAGTAGGCAATCTTGCGTCCAATCTGGGGAGCGCCACAAAACTGTTTGCCATCGATCTTACGTCCATCGGGCAGGGTAACGATCTTGCCTTGTTTTAGTTCGCCAAAGATGGGACCTGGGGGGATATTCATGGCGATCGCTTTATCGACATCAAACTTACCAGCGCGATCGCGTTCCACCAAGCGATAGCCGTGCGCCGTCACCTTATGTTTGAGCGGAGCTGCCACCATATAAAACTCCGCATCTTCACATACGATGCCTGCCTTGACTCGATGCACCTTGATCGAATAGGAAAGGCGTGTCTCGCTATAGCGCAAACATGCATCGAGATATTCGCCCAAACCTGTCGGTCCATAGATATCGATATGGCTGACATTCCCTGCCATACCGCAACTTGCCAGCAGCCCTGGCAAACCAAAAATATGATCTCCATGCATATGGGTGACAAAAATCTTGGAGATTTGACTGATTTTGACATCACTTCGTAGTAATTGGTGCTGAGTTGCCTCGCCACAATCCAGCAGCCAAACTTCAGCACGTTGAGGTAAACGCACGGCTACACTAGAGACATTGCGTCCGCGCGTGGGTACACCCGAACTAGTACCGAGAAAAGTGATCTGCATATCTAGTCATCTACAAAAATCTCGATGCGGCGGTTACTCTTGCCATTATTGTCACCAGCGCTGCCAGATAAAGGACGACTAGTGCCATAACCGATCGCCATCCAATAATAAGTTTGCTCGCCGCGTAGTCTCGCTAAATATTCTTTAACCGCTGATGCGCGTAAATAGGAGAGAGTTAACTCATCTACTGTACCACTCCCATCCATATGACCATTAATGCGTACCTTTTTGCCAGAGGTCAAAGGCAATTGGGCGGCAACTTCATCTAGTAACCGAAAGCTTTCGGGTCGAATGCTTGCCTTATTGGGCTCAAATAGGGCATCGGCGGATAGGGTAAACTGTTGCTTTTTGTAATTTAAAAAATTGAGTGAAGGTTGCCAAACCCAGTCTGGGCGGATAAAGGCGATCGCAAGACCTATGCTAGTCCCCGCGATCGCACTCGCACCAATCGCGACACTCCGAAAAATAAGTGATAATACCGAATTTCCCGCTTGGTTGAAATTACCAGACGGCTTGCCCGAAGATTTACCTATTGACTTATCTGGAGTCGGTAAATTTGCCACAATTATTTCTTTTTCGCTTTAGAACTAACAGTAGTATCGATTAGTTCTAACTCATTAGCACGAAATGATACAATCTTTTCCCAGTTACCACCGCCAAAAATTACCGCAACGCGATCATCGGTGACCCGTTGTACCTGTCCCTGAAATCCATAGTAGGTATCGCCCTCATTCACAACGCGTACTGCCGAACCTGGAAAAATGATTGGTTGCATATTTGTTATGTTACTCCCTGATTTTAACTAGGTTTATTCTATATCCTTTGACGATCTGCCTTTATTGCTTTTTTCAATGATTATCAGTTGGCTTTGCTAAGCTACTTGCCTAAATTGAGGTAATGAACAGCTAACATGCGATCAACGTATTTTCGTATTTTTTGTCTCTATAGAATGACCATTTCAGCACCTACCCCTCTTTAAGTTGTCTAATGCTTAGTTATAGCAGTAGCCAGTTATGTTAGGACAAAAACAAAACCCAGAAGAGTGTTGCGGCGC
>NZ_LIRE01000338.1 GCF_001402795.1 Pseudanabaena sp. 'Roaring Creek' | reverse complement strand
GCGGCGCGAAGCGCCGCCACTCTCTATTGGGTTTGATGTCCCACTTTCGTAAATTGGTATAAGGTTTTGAGATTTCCAAAATGGCAACGCCATTTTGGAAATTGGCATTATACCAAATCACAAAATGGCGTAGCCATTTTGTGATTTTAAAACCCTTACTGGGTTTGGTTTTCAATTCCCAAAAGTGTAGCTACACTTTTGGGAATTGGTATTATTGGAGGATGGGGATTAGAAAAAATTTGCTCAAGATAATGGAAGATAATAAATTATGATCGGTTGGTGCTAAATATTTAAGGGTATACAGCGCTGTATACCCTTAATATAAATACTTTCCTAGGATTACCTATGATCGAAGATGAATTTGAGTTTAAATTGCCTAAGGGATTTGTCGATGACTGTGGCGATCTGCACGATCGCGGGCTCATGAAACTTTTGACAGCTAAGGATGAATTAACTGTACAGAAATTAGCAAACGCCAATCCCCAGATAGATATTGTGTTTTTATTACTGGCTCAGGCGATCGCTAAGTTAGGCAACTTAAATAAAGTTATCCCTCAACAATTAGAGCAGCTATTTTTACCAGATTTTTTCTATTTGCAAGATTTATTTAGTGAATTGCAACCCCAGAATGTCAATGCAGCGGGGGAATTATAGGCTACCCTTTGGAGAGGTTATATGAAGAGGTAGCCTTCATTGCTTTTTACTTCCATTGGTCAAAGGAAGATATTCTGAACCTCACCCATACCGAGCGTTTGCGTTGGGTTAACGAGATTATGAGACTGCGCTGATAATAAACTAGTCGCCAGATAATCCACAATCGCGATTATTTAGCTTGCCATCGGTCATGATCGTGCGGCAAAAAAGGCTTTTTTGTAAATTAACATCTTTTAATAAAGCGGCGTTAAACTTTGCGCCTCTCAAGTCTGCCCCACGAAAGTCCACATTTTCTAAATCGGCATTAGTAAGGTTTGCCCAGCGCAAATTTGCCCCTTGAAAATTTGCATCCTTGAGATAAGTACCGATCAAGTTTGCCCCAACTAAATTTGCTTTTTGTAAATCTGCCCCTCGCATATTTGCCAAACTCAGATTTGCGCCGCTAAGTTTTGCTTCAACTAGATTGGCATTGCTTAACTCGCATTCAGGACAAGCTCTTGTCTCTAGCAATTGATCGATAGGATTAGCGATCGCTGCTGGAGCAATTGCAATATAGGAAGATAAGGCGATCGCGCCAGACAAAAGGTAATTACGCAACATGGGCAATCCTAAATGAATTGTTAGTAATTAGACTGACTATTCAGCAATCATTTTAACCTAATTAATCTATCAATCATAGGCAGAGAAAGCATTATTAGCCTCATCAAGAAAATCATTCCATGTTTTTTGGAATTTGTTTTGAGCTTCAATATTGAAAACACTTTCGGGATTACTATCTTCATTTGGTGCTGGAAGTGGACCGAGGTCATCCTGCATATGTCTGCGAGCAAAAATGATTTGAGTTGTTAAATGATCGGCAAGTGGGGCTGGAATATTTCCTAATGCTGAAGCGATATACGAGGCAATAACTGTTTGGTCACCTGTAATTAAATTTACTCCTTCGGCAATATAGGATGGAATACTTTCCTGCCTTGCTTCAATTGTGCTCCGTGTAGCGGTTAGCTGATCGCTCAACAAAACATTTTGCGGAAGTGTTTTTTGATTTTTTGCCATATGGGTACTTGCCTTTTGCTCGTTATGATTTGTGAGGCGATTGGCAAAATATTCTTCAAGCATATCTTGGTGATGGGTAGCCCGAGTCAGTAATCCTTTGTAACGTTTAACATTTATTTCGGAGAATAACGGTTTGTTTTTCCGCATATCATTCAAAGTTTCTCGATAGCTTTGGACTCGTTCCGTATAATACTCATTATCCCATTTTTCCCATTTAGATTTTTGCTCCATATCCCTTGCAAGATCGTAACAGAACTCTAAATACTGCTTCAATCTAGCAAGATGATTAGTTGAATACTCTTCTGTTTTAAAGTTTTCCTCTAGTTCTACAAAATCATCATTTAAGAGATTTTGGAATGACTGTGAAACGTAGGCGTATTTTGTTTCATCAATTTCTGCTAATCGGTAGGCAGAGCCACCCATAAATTCTAGGGAAGACTCATCATACTTGTCATCTTTGCGAGCTTTCAAACCCAATACTGTGGGTAGTTTTTTGGCGATCGGAGTATTAAACGATCGGTGTTCATCACGTTTTTGAGGTTTTGCGGGGATCTTTTTAATTACTTCGTTAAAGATCTTAATTGCTTTTTCTATCTCTGGTTTTACTTGATTCTCTTCAACTTTTTTCTTGTGTCGGAAATAATAGTCGAAATAAAGATTTAACTGTTCTTCTAAATTACCAGAATCATCGAGATTGAAATGTTGATTGATGTCATAGACAGCCTCAAGGGCGATCTTATCACCTTTGTTATCGTAGCCATCCGAGAGTGTAAACATATCTCTGAGGCTTTTAGCATCAGGGCCTAAAGCATATACGAGTAAATCCGCCTTAATTGGAGGTCCCTGATCCTCTTTTTTCCCATCTCCATAATGAACTGTTACGCCATCAGTTCCCACATCAACAGAGTTGTAATAATATTGATAATAGGTAATTTCTCCATCTTTTTTGACTTTTTCGTTTTTCTCCTCAACCTTTTTTGCCTTCTTTTGCGATTTTGCCGCAAAAACATTATCAGTCCCTGGTAAAAACATAGGACCACTATTTCCGACAATCCAAGAAACTTTCTTGATGTTTTTTCTGATGGCAGTAGTTGCGATATCGATACCTGCATTGGGTCCTGAAATCACCATACTCTTAATATCTTCCGCTTTGATTGTCTCTTCGCTGATGGCTCTCTGGAACTCATCCATATTGAGAACTCTAGGAATATTTCCCTTGAAAGCATTTTCTGATTTTTTTATGTCTGTTTGTTTTTGTTCATTTCCTGCGATGTCGTCAGGTAACTTATGTTTCCCAATTCCTAAGCCTACAACTACATTCTGAGCATAAACTACTTCCGAACCAAGATCGATACGATAGTACTTGGTCGCATAGCCTTGTTTTTGGACTGATAGGATTTTGTTGGTTTTGCGCGGGATTTGTTTGACCACCTTATCAACTTCATTGGAAAAAACTTGTCGTGAAGCAAGACCTCCTTTTGAATCTTGGAGTTCTTTCCCTTTCTGATGTTTGGGAGTAATCATATTCATGGGATGATTAATCACTCCTTTAGCACCTCTTTCATTCCGCCAAGGTTGTTCTTCGCCAATCAGAATTGTTTTGTCTAGATTGATATTGTTTAGGTTGCTTTCGATATAGTAGGCAGCACTAGCCCCTGCTCCAAGAATAGCGAGGTTATAAACCTTCTCAACTTCTTTATCTTCCCAAACCTTAACGCTATGCTTCACTCGAGCCTCATAGGAACCTTCATCAAGTTTATCGATAAAGTCTTGAGCATTTGCTTGTCCTGTCTCTTTAGCTGTTTCTAACTGTCCTTTACGTTGTTCGGGGTCTAGCTGTTTCTTGACTCGGAAATAGAAGAAAGCCAACTGCTGCTCGTTATTGATATCTACTTCTCCATAGTCAATATTACTCTCTAACATTTTCTGAATTTCTGTTTCGAGATTCTGGTGATTAACATAGGTCTCAATATCTTTTTCTTTCCCTTTTTCTTCATATTTTGTTAGTTCATTTTTTTTAGTCTTCAAAGCGTTTACTAAACTGGAGACCATTTCTTCCTTTTTATTCGGATCACTGGATAATAGCCTTGTCTCTTCAGATGTTTTCAGGTTAAATTTTCTCTGAACGGATAATTTTTTTTGCTGTTGTGCAAATAAAGGCTGAGGTGATAAAGGCTGCAGCGATCGCCTCAGTTTGTTCCCTTTCTGTTGTACAACATGAGTTAACTCATGGGCGATCAACTCCTGTCCGTCACGACTAGTTGGCGCGTAGGCTCCTTGGCGAAAGAATACATCTTGACCCGTTGTAAATGCTTTAGCTTGAATAGATTTATTTAAGCGATCGGATTGAGCATCAGTATGTATTTTTACAGCGCTAAAATCAGTGCCCATTGCCTGTTCTATTTTAAGTTTTAATTTGGGCTCTAAAGGTTGACCACTGCCACGCATTCTTTGAATTGATGATTCTAAATTTTGAGAAGCCTCACCACCGCCAATATTTTCACGTCTTTGAAGCAAAGGTTTTCTTCTAAGTCGATTTGCCCCTATTTCTCTGGGTTGAATCGGAGGTGGTTCTGGATTTTCTGTAAATTCTAATAGAGATTCTTGTGATTTTTCTATCTCTTTTTCCTCTGTTACCTCCTGCTTTTGAATAGGTTGATTTTGTAGAGTAGAATCCATTGAGGTAGCTACCAGATCAGTTCTCGCAAGTTTGGGTAACTTAGTTCTTTGAATATCTGGTTTATTAATTTTTTCGACTACAGTCTTTGCTGTCTTGTCCGCTTCCTTCTCATATTTATCATCTGGCTCCCCAATATTTAGTTTTGTTTGGAGAGTTACGCTTTGATTGCTGATTGTTTGCAGACGATTCTTCAGTTTTCTTTGAACTGGTGCGATCGCTTCAGGTGTTGATGTATGAATGATTTTTTCTAGTAAATTCTCAGAATAGCTAACGCTACTAGGGCTGACTTCTTGTTCAAGAGTTCCTCCCTCTGATGTTGCCAATTTAGGGAATGCTCTAGTTTGTAAGTTTATAGATATGTTTTTTGCTGCTGGGGGAGTTTGAGAAGAAGTATCACTTTTGTGTTTCATATCTTAGTTTCACCCACGATATATAAAGACTGATCTTTCTTTAATTTTGTTCAAAAAGATAATTAGTGAGAGATTGTGGCTATTTTTGACTCTCTTTCTCTTGATTTGTTTCAATAGATGGTTAAGAATTATACAAAAATGGCATATTCTTTTTCATTATAAGGACAACTTGCAAATTATTATTGTCTCTAGTTTTTTGTATAGTAATTGATTATACACACTATACTCAAATATAGATTGCATCTTTAACTATGATGAGATACTTATAATTAAAAATCGGAGTCAATACCTATGATATTGAGTAAACTAATGGTTTTACGACTTTATTTTTAATTACGCTCATTTTATTAAATGACACGGCAATTGGCGGGGCGACAACGATCGACTCTGGGGTTAAATATGCTGTCGTTTA
>NZ_LIRE01000337.1 GCF_001402795.1 Pseudanabaena sp. 'Roaring Creek' | reverse complement strand
CCCCAAATATGAGTGGCGGCGCGAAGCGCCGCCACTCATATTTGGGGTTTAACGATTCGTTACAATGTTATGGAGAAGGTTAGTAGCAAATT
Organism: Pseudanabaena sp. 'Roaring Creek'; assembly: GCF_001402795.1. Lineage (GTDB taxonomy): Bacteria > Cyanobacteriota > Cyanobacteriia > Pseudanabaenales > Pseudanabaenaceae > Pseudanabaena. The sequence continues at coordinate 4,278 of NZ_LIRE01000337.1, read as the reverse complement.
GCCAATACAGAGAATTATGTACTTAACATGGCTGGATAGTAATTCATGGCTGATTGAGATTGCAGGTAAGCGAATTCTGCTCGATCCTTGGCTAGTGGGAGATTTGATGTTTGGTAATGCCGCATGGTTTTTTAAGTCAGCGCGAATTACGGCGAGAGAAATTCCTCAAAATATTGATTTGATATTGCTGTCACAGGGTTTACCAGATCACGCTCATCCGCCGACGCTGAAGCAGCTAGATCGGCATATTCCTGTGGTGGGTTCTCCCAATGCTGCTAAGTTGGTCAAAGAACTTGGTTATCAAGAGGTGACTGCCCTTGCCCATGGTGAAGTGTTTCGTATCCCCAACCTTTTGGAAATCAGCGCTGTGCTAGGTTCGCCCACGGGACCCACTACCCTCGAAAATGGTTATATTTTGCGCGATCTTGTGGAGGGAAATAGCCTTTATTACGAGCCTCATGGTTATCATGCGGCGGCAATTCGCGAGTTTGCCCCGATTGATGTGGTGATTGCGCCCACGATTGATTTGAAGTTGCCCTTGATTGGGACTGTCATCAAAGGTCAGCAGGGCGCTTTGCAGGTGGCAAAGTGGTTGAATCCACAGGTAATGCTACCCACGGCAGCAGGTGGTGATTTGAGTTATAGCGGTTTGTTGCTGAATATTCTGAAGGCAGAAGGAACCGTTGATTCCCTGCGATCGCTATTTGCAGAAAATAATATTTCCACAGAGGTGATCGAGCCGAAACCTTGGGAGCGATTTGAAGTCAAACTTCAGAAATTAGCCGTCACATAAGGAAGACCCTAAAAAAAGGAGCGCTTAGCGCTCCTTTTTTAGGGTTTTAGAATTTGACTGAGGCGGTTTTCTTTTCGGGCAGTTGCGTGTATTCAGCTACGATTTTACGAAATTCTTCGCCATCGAGGGTTTCTACATCCAAGAGAATATCGACGAGGCGATCGCATAAATCGCGATTTTCTTCAATCAATCGTTTCGCATGGTTGTAGCAGTTTTGGGCAATCTGACGAATTTGGCGATCGATGCGATCGCCTAGTTTAATGGAATAGTCGCTTTGGGGCATGAAATTGCGCCCTAAGAAGACTTCACCACTTTCGGATTCTAACGCGCCCAATCCTAAATCGGACATACCGAACTGCGTCACCATTAAGCGAGTTAGTCTTGCCACCTGTTGAAAATCACCTGATGCGCCTGTGGTGATTTCAGCATCGCCAAATACTACTTCTTCGGCAGCTCTACCGCCAAGCATCATGGTGATCGTGGCGAGAATCTGCGATCGTGATTCGAGTCCATACTCTTCATCGGGAACTCCCTTGGCAAAGCCACCGATACCGCCAGAGCGAGGGATGATCGTGATTTTATCTAGGAGAGATGCATTTTTGAGGAGGGTCATCACTAGGGCATGACCGACTTCGTGGTAAGCAACTAGACGCTTTTTCGAGCTATCCAGCATGGGTTTCATGCTCAAGCCGATCGTAATCCGATCTATCGCATCGGCGATCTCTAGTTCCCCGATCGCTTCTTTATAACGTCGGGCGGCTAGAATGGCGGCTTCGTTAAGTAGGTTTGCTAAGTCAGCTCCTGCAAAGCCTGGGGTTAGACGGGCAACTGATTCTAATGAAACCTTTTCGTCGAGTTTTTTGTTGCGGGCATGGACTTTCAGGATTTCTTGCCGACCCTTGTAATCGGGGTAGTCGACGGTAATTTGGCGATCGAAACGTCCTGGTCTGAGCAATGCGCTGTCTAGTACATCGGGGCGATTAGTTGCTGCTACCACGATTACGCCTGAATTGCCCTGAAACCCATCCATTTCTGTGAGCATTTGATTGAGAGTTTGCTCCCGCTCATCGTTCCCCCCACCGATTCCAGCACCACGTTGCCGACCGACTGCATCGATTTCATCGATAAAAATGATACAGGGAGCATTATCCTTAGCTTTTTGGAACAGATCGCGGACGCGAGAAGCCCCTACGCCGACGAACATTTCTACAAATTCGGAGCCCGATAACGAAAAGAAAGGAACGCCAGCCTCTCCTGCGATCGCCTTAGCAAGTAAGGTTTTCCCAGTCCCTGGAGGACCGATTAGCAATACGCCTTTGGGGATTTTTGCGCCGACCGCAGTGAAGCGATCGGGTTGTTTGAGAAATGTAACGACTTCCTGTAATTCTTCCTTTGCCGTATCAATCCCCGCCACATCATCAAACATGATGCCTGTTTTCGCCTCGGGTGAAAATCTGGCTTTGGTTTTGCCAAAGCTAAGGGTTTGTCCTGGCCCTCCAGGAGCGTTACTGAGACGACGCAGCACCATTAATAGGATGAATATCAGTAACATTGGCACAAAAAATGTGCTTGCCAATTGCCAGATCAAAGTTGGCTGCTGGGGCGCTTTTACTGCAATATCGACATTGTTTTCGCGCAGAGCCTTCATCAATTCGGTATTGCCGTCACGGGCAATTAAGTCAACCCTGACTTTGCGCCCATCTTTCAAAACCGCTTCCGCCGCTAAGCCGTTACTTTCAAGATCGATTTTTTGGACACGATTCTCTTTTACATTTGAAAGTAGCTCGGTATAGCCTATGGTGGCAGCACTTTCACCGTCAGCCCTTGCCGCTGATGGTACGGCGATCGCTACACTTTGCAATATCGCTAAACTCACGACCGTCGTTTTGACGCGTCGCCAAAAAGTTGCCAAAAAGATTTTTTTTCCAGAAGACATCACTGCCTGTCGCTCCTTATTGCCCCGTCGATGCGGTAATCGGTTGACTTAACTATTCACCTAGTCTAATGCATTCCCTAAAAACCTGACATAAAGTGGAGGCGAACTCCCCCGATTGGAATTATATAGCCGCGTAAGTTTCGTTTGGGAAAACCCGCAAGATAAGCGGCTGCGCTTTTAAGGGTTTTAGTGCTGGTTTTTAATCATTCCCCATTACTTGTTAAGAAGCGTAGCAATTTTAGGAAAAGATCGATATAATGCATATTCTCTATAGCGCTGTGAGACAATTGCATTAAAATACAGGCAAGTAACGCTACGTATCTCTAGCATATTTATCTCTTTATCCATGAACGCCACAACAAATATTCAGCCCTTTTCAGCCGACGATTTTGCCAATGCCCTCGCCGAACATAATTACGAATTTGCTGTGGGGCAAATCGTGAAGGGTAAGGTAGTCTCCGTTGAAAGTAGTGGCATTTATGTCGATATTGGCGCTAAATCATTAGGTTTCCTCCCCATAGAAGAAGCAACTCTTAGCGGGTCTTCGCGCTCCAATAGCGATGCTTTCCCCATTGGCAACGAGTATGAGTTTTTGATTATCAGTAGCCAGAATGCTGATGGTGAAGTGAAGCTATCTGTGCGTCGTCTGCTATTTAAGCAAGCTTGGCAAACTCTGCGCGATTATCAAGCTGAGTCTAAAGTTTTTGAAACTAAGGTCATCGGTACTAATAGTGGCGGTGTGATTGTGGACTCGGTGGGATTGCGAGGCTTCATACCACGATCGCATCTTTCGGACACCTCCGATCTGGCTAAATTGGTAGGCAAGATTTTGCCTGTGATCGTGTTGGATGCCGATGAAACCCGTAAAAAGTTAGTCCTTTCTAATCGTCAGGCTGCTAAGCTGGCGGCGATGAATCAACTGGCGAAGGGGCAACTGATTACGGGCAAGGTTACCAATATTCGCCCCTTTGGAGCCTTTGTGGAATTTGCTGGAGTTTCAGGACTGCTGCATATCAAAGAAATGAGTCAAAAGCCCGTCAACGATCCCACACATGTATTTCAAATCAACGACATCATCAAGGCTGTGGTCGTGGATATTGACGAATCTCGCGATCGCATAGCCCTTTCTACCAAGATTCTCGAACTTCATGCTGGCGAAATGTTGGATAACTCCGCCCAAGTATTTGCTGAAGCCGAGGAACGGCTTGAAAAAAATATCAGTAAGCTGTGGGAAGCCTAATCGTATAGTGAGAAGCGATCGCTATATAATTTGTTTTGGCAAGAGTAAGCATTGCTTTGGCTTAATATATTAGTAGTTCTGAAAATATTTAAAATAAGCAAAAAAGAGTCAAATTTATGGAAACTAATTTTCTTGGTCTTTTGGCAACCGTCCTAGCTGTATTTGTTCCCACCGTCTTCTTGCTAACCCTGTATATCCAAACATCTAGCCGTGAAGAAGGTCAGAGCAGCAAGTAAATAAACTAAATGGCTAAGTTCCTGCTATTTTTTATAGCTATAGCCAAATAAGTTAAGACATAAAACCCAGAAG
>NZ_LIRE01000336.1 GCF_001402795.1 Pseudanabaena sp. 'Roaring Creek' | reverse complement strand
GTATAGCTACAGTCACTTGAATTAGGACAAATCAAAACCCAAGAATTAGTTGGCGGCGCAAAGCGCCGCCAACTAATTCTTGGGTTTTATGTCCTAGTACACTTGGCGACAGCTATATATTTAAAAAACTATCTGAGAGTTTATAAAATCCCCTGCTATGGAGTGGAAATTGTCAAGCATGATAGACAATAGAAATCAATAGTTTTATTAAAAGTATTGCCAAATTATTCATGAATTTTGAATCTGAATTAAATCTGACTCTCCGCGCCCGCTATCCCTTGATTTATATCCCTTCAGCAGAAGAAGAGCGAGTTGAGGGAGTAATTACCAATGTGGCAAAATCCTTGGGAAGAAGTGTATTTGTCTGGGATTTTGTCGATGGATACCAGTCTAATCCCAATGACGCAGGGATGGGCAAGCGCAATCCTCTTCAGGCTTTAGAGTTTGTTGATAAGATTCCTAAAGGGGCAGTATTTGTATTACGGGATTTCGATCGCTTTCTGGATGATGTGGCGATCGCTCGCAAACTCAAAAACCTCGCTCGTAGGCTCAAAAGTGAAGCCCAAAATATAGTTGTGATCGCCTCACAGCTTAATATTCCTGATAGTCTCGGTGAATTTTTTGCGGTTTTAGAATTTCCACTTCCTAATCCTCAAGAATTAAGAATTGAGATCGAACAAATTGCGCGTTCGACAAATCCGAGCAATGGCGTAGATTTGTCAAAACAGGCAGTTGATGATCTGGTGCGTGCTGGACAAGGACTTTCCCTAGAGCGGATTAGACGTGTATTGGCAAAAGCGATCGCTGAAAATAATTGCTTGCGCCCTGAGGATGTAGATTTAATTCTTGAAGAAAAACGGCAAAGTATCCGCCAAACCCAAATTTTAGAATTTTATCCATCCACTACCGAAATTAGCGATATTGGTGGTTTAGATAATCTCAAAGAATGGCTATTACGTCGCGGTGGTGCATTTAGCGATCGCGCCCGTAAGTATGGCTTACCCCATCCAAGAGGTTTACTGCTGGCAGGCATTCAAGGTACGGGCAAATCCCTCACTGCCAAAGCAATTTCCCATCATTGGCATTTGCCTCTATTGCGCCTTGATGTCGGTCGGCTCTTTGCTGGACTAGTAGGTGAGAGCGAATCCCGTACTCGTCAGATGATTCAACTAGCCGAAGCCCTCTCTCCCTGCGTGCTATGGATCGATGAAATAGACAAAGCCTTCGCTGGAACCGATGGTAGAGGCGATTCGGGCACGACTAATCGCGTTTTTGGAACTTTCCTAACATGGATGGCAGAGAAGACTTCCCCCGTATTTGTGGTTGCTACCGCGAATAATATTCGCACTTTGCCCCCCGAACTACTGCGTAAAGGGCGATTTGACGAGGTTTTTTTTGTGGGATTGCCCAATCAAGAGGAGCGATCGCAGATTTTTGCCGTACATTTAAGCAAGTACCGCCCCCACAACACACGCGCCTATGATATCGATCGCCTTGCCTATGAAACCCCAGACTTCTCAGGAGCAGAAATCGAACAGGGGATCATCGAAGCAATGCATATTGGTTTTAGTCAAAATCGTGACTTTACAACCGATGATGTTCTGGAAGCAGCCAGTCAGATCGTACCTTTAGCCCAGACCGCACAACAGGAGATTCAAGTTCTTCAAGAATGGGCTGCTTCTGGGAAAGCCCGATTAGCTTCAAGACAGAATGTATTTAGGGGCTAAGCCATAACAATATAGCTAACGTGGGTTCGGGATAAGGATGGAGACTGGTTCTTTTTAACTCGAACTCACGTTATATTACGATCTTTCCTTTAAGGAGGTAGGTGATCATCTCTCCTTTACCTTTGATGTTAATCGCCCCTCTCTCCTCAAGAACATACTTGGGTTTTAGAAGTTGGTAGGTGGCTTCAGTTACCTGAATACAGCCTGCTAGTCCGTAAGATTCCATGCGACTCGCGACATTCACCGTGTCTCCCCATAGATCGTAGATGAACTTCTTTGTCCCAATTACCCCTGCGATCGCCTGACCCGTATGAATTCCAATGCGCAAAGAAAAAACGCTTCCATCCGAACGCTTGAATTTCTGGATTACAGTTTGCATCTGTAATGCCATTTCCGCGATCAACTCAGCATGATCTTTGCTTGGCACTGGTAAGCCGCCTACTACCATGTAGGAATCGCCAATGGTTTTAATTTTTTCAAGCTCGTACTGCTCGACTAGATGGTCGAACTCCGAAAAAATATCATTGAGGACATTTACTAATTCGCTAGCAGAGATAGAAGCTGCATATTCCGTAAAATTGACAATATCTGCAAATAAAACCGTAACTTCTTCAAAGGAATCGGCGACGATCGTGCCGCTGGTTTTCAAATGAACTTTAGTCATTGATTGGATTGACTTCAGCCGCTCAGCAATTTCTTGGGGCAAGACGTTAAGCAGTAGCCGTTCAGATTTTTTTTGTTCAAATCTTAAGCTCTCTTCTGCTCTTCGTCGCTCTTGCGCCTCTAAACTGAGCGCGAGTAAATCCGATAGGGAATGAGCAAAACTAATTTCTTCTTCGATCCATAAATGCTCGATTTCCGTATGTTCAAATAGAATTATGCCCATTACTTCGCCGCTCAGTTCAAATCGGGATAATAGAACTGAAACAACATTCAAGGGTATACAGTAGGAGACGACCAGTTCCTGAAGAACTGGGTCTTCCTGCACATCTTCGATCGCAATGCTACGATTTTCTAATATTGCCGTAAATAGACTGGGGTATGCGGCTGCGGTTAAAACATTAGCTTCGCTATGGATGTGGGTGCTTTTTTGATAGAGGTCGAGGCAATGTAAAAGGGTTTTGTTTTTATCAAATAGCCAAATACTGACACGCTCGACATTTAAGGCATAGCATCCCGTGCGGGTAATATTTTGGACGGCAACAATAAAGTCTCCTTGATTGATGGCGCGATCCTTGGTCAAATCAAATAACACGTTCTGCTGTTTGCGGAGCTGTTGTTCCCGACGGGACAAAATAAAATTAGTCCTTTGCAAGGAAGATTTGGACGCATCTAGCTCATTGGTTTTTTCTTGAATGAGCGACTCTAGTTCCTTATTGGACTGTTTGAGTCGATTTAAAGTTATTACTAGCGATCGCCCCAAGATGCTCGCAATGGCGATCGCAATGGCAAGTACGAGCCAACGATTGGTAATAATTTCTAGGGGATGGTCGAGAGAGGGAATATCTAGGGTACTTAAATTGCGGGTGGCTAACTTGATATTTATTCTGTTATCTAACCAGTTTTTGGAGATCGCCGCGATCGCGATCATTTGTACACCAATAGTTACCGCCAAAGTAACCATTAGCAGCTTGTTTTGTAAAAGTTTGACAAAATGATTAGATAGCAGAGTTTTATGCTTGCAAAGGAAAATATTGCATCATGCTATCTTGATCGATCAAAGGGGTCAATTCGCACAATTGCTGACTAGATAATTCTCACTTTCTTTGACCTAAGCGAAAAAATGGCTAAGCATCTAATACCAAGTTAAGAAATGGCTACGCCATTTCTTAACTTGAAAACCCTTACTAGGTTTAGTTTTTAATTCCCAAAAGTGTTGTCACACTGTCGTGAATTGGTATAAATAGCTAGGCGCAATTAAATATAAAACCAAAAAATAAAAAGCTGTGGCGCACGCGCAGCGTGCGCCACAGCTTTTTATTTAGCTACTTGTTGGCAACTACATAAATTGTAAATCCATACCCACTTACGCATTGCCCCGCACGGATCTTGCAGCCTTTGCGTAATTCGATTTGACCGTCAACTTCAACATCGCCATCAATAATCATTAACTTTGCTACACCACCAGTATCAGCAACCCCGCACACCTTTAATAGGTTGCATAGGGTAATATATTCACCCGTTAACTCAAATTTTTCGTGAATTGTTTCTTGCATTAGTTATTGCCAAAGCTATGGTATGCCTTAAGTAGTGAGGCTCAATTAAATATAAAATCCCAATAAAATCCCACAATCTGAAGCGCAGGCTGCGCGTGCGCTTCAGATTGTGATTCTGGTTTTTAATGATGCCCAGCTACTTATGTTTCTATTTTAATGAGTTCACTGATTTGCGCTAAAAAATGAGCATAATATAAGCAGTACCGATAAATTTAAAAAAGTTCGTCAAAATTTTCATGAGTCAACTGTGGCAAGAGTTAGAGCGCGAAGTCGAACGGCGACGCACCTTTGCAATTATTTCCCACCCCGATGCGGGGAAAACGACATTAACTGAAAAGTTATTACTGTACGGGGGAGCCATTCACCTTGCGGGGGCAGTCAAGGCGAGAGCCGCCCAACGCCATGCTACTTCTGACTGGATGGAATTAGAAAAACAACGCGGGATTTCGATCACCTCTACCGTGCTGCAATTTGACTATATGGGCTATTGCATCAATTTGCTCGATACTCCAGGGCACAAAGATTTCAGTGAAGATACCTATCGCACCCTAGCTGCTGCTGATAATGCGGTGATGTTGGTGGATGGAGCAAAGGGTTTGGAGCCGCAAACCCGCAAACTGTTTGAAGTTTGTCGGATGCGATCGCTACCAATTTTCACATTTATCAATAAGATGGATCGCCCCACCCGCGAACCACTGGAACTATTGGATGAAATTGAAAAAGAATTAGGAATTGTGCCCTATGTAATGAATTGGGCGATCGGTACGGGCGATCAGTTTAAAGGCGTTTACGATCGCTCTAGTAAAACCGTGCATTTATTCAAGCGTAGCGCTCACGGACAGCGCGAGGCGGATGTTAATATCTATCCCTTTGACGATCCTCAAGCCATTAAGTTTATTGGGAAGAATCTTTATAATCAACTTTTAGAAGATCTCGAAGTACTTGATTCTGTTGGTGCAGAATGGAATACTCAAGATCTGCATTCAGGCAAGCTCACGCCTATTTTCTTTGGTAGTGCAATGACCAATTTTGGGGTGGAACTATTCCTCAAATCATTCCTTGAATATGGATTAACTCCTGCCGTTCACGATAGTTCTAGCGGTGAGGTCTCACCTACCGACGAGGACTTCTCCGCCTTTGTCTTCAAACTGCAAGCCAATATGGATCCCCGCCATCGCGATCGCATCGCATTTGTGCGCGTTTGTTCGGGCAAGTTTGAAAAGGATATGAGCGTCACCCACTTACGGAGTGGCAAGAATATTCGCCTATCCCACGCCCAAAAACTCTTCGGGCAGGATCGCGAGGCAATCGATGTTGCCTATGCGGGTGATGTGATTGGGCTGAATAATCCAGGCACCTTTGCGATCGGGGATACGATTTATCTTGGGAAGAAACGTCAATATGCGGGAATCCCTTGCTTCTCTCCCGAACTATTTTGCACTCTTCGCAATCCCAATCCTTCTAAATTCAAACAATTCCGTAAAGGTATATCGGAACTTCAGGAAGAAGGCGCAATTCAAATTATGTATTCCGTGGATGAAGCTAAGCGCGATCCGATTCTGGCGGCTGTCGGACAACTTCAATTTGAAGTCGCCCAATATCGTTTGCAAAGCGAATATAACGTAGAAACAATGCTGGAATCCATGCCCTATTCAGTGGCGCGTTGGGTCGAGGATGGTTGGGATGCCCTCGAATCGGTGGGCAGATTGTTTAATACCATGATAGTCAAGGATAGTTGGAATCGTCCCGTGCTGCTATTTAAAAATCAATGGAACTTAAATCAAGTTGAAAGCGATCATCCAAAACTCAAATTAAAGGCGATCGCACCCATTGCGGAATTGACCTCCACGGAAACCAAATAATTTTCAGCTTTGGTATAAAACCCAAAATAGTGTTGCCGCGCGGAGCGCGGCAACACTATTTTTCTTTTTATGTCCTGATACAGTTGACGGTAGCCATACTAAGTAGTTAAGCATAATTAAAAACCAAAACCAGAGAGCGTACCGCCCGCTACGCGGGCGGTACGCTCTTCTAGGTTTTAAGTTTACTTATGCTTAACTATTTAGAAATTCTAGAAAGTAAATACAGTTCTCAATGTACCGACGGTGATGGTGCTATTTCCACTGTTATTATTGGCATTGAAAATAAGCTGAAGATCGGGAGTAATGCTGATATTACTAGAGACTGGGAAGCGATAGAACAAATCTAGATTGGTTTGAGTCGCATTACCGACTTGACTTTCGATGAAGGGTTGTCCTATAGCGATCGCTGCCATAGCCCCTTCTTTAAACAGATCGGGAAAAGCAAAACCAGCAGACCAAGTTTGCGGACTGAGAGAATTGCTCGTTACCCCCGCATTAATGTAAGTGGGCAGAGCATTAGCGATCGCCGTACCCCGATTACTGATATTCCCAAATCCGTATCGCCCAAAGATAGCGATCGCCTTATTAAAAGCCCACTCAAAATTTACGCCACCAGTGTTGTAGTCCAAATTATTGACCGAGGCACGGGTATATTGCAAACGCACCGCAAAGGGTTTTTCATCATTGCCATTTTTTGGGGCAAACTCCAGTTCAAAAGTACCTTGGTAGGAATCCCCAAACAAACCTTGGTTAATAGTTCCATTGGGAGCAGTATTATTCGCCCTTGCACTATTACCGTTGGCAGCTACATAACCCGCTCTAATCGTAAAAGCGCTCTTATTGATGTTCCATGCAAGCAAGGCTCCAGCACCATTATTTACAGGTAAGGTCAGTGGATTATTGATAAATAAATGACCTGCAAAATCCACCGATTCGTCATTAGAAAAGCTGTTTTTGTCTAAATAGTCATTGAGGATAAGAACTGGTCCGACTGCTGCTTGAATATCCTCAGAAATTGGAAAGTTATAGACCAGCTTACCGAGGGAAACCGTGCTGGGGACAGCACTATAATCGTAAGCCGAACCATTTTGAAACCCTGTAAAACCAAGGAAAGTACCATTTGCCCCATCAAAGGAATTTGTGACACTGGTTCCCCCATTGCCGACCTCCAGACGAGTTATCAACAAATCTTGACCAGTAAAGCTGGTATTGAAATGCAAACGAACGCGGCTAATTACCGTGGCATTGGCGTTGTTCGAAGCCCCCGTTGTACCATTGGGACTGAGTAAATTGCTGGCTCCAGAGCCGCTGAAAGTGGCAGAGGCAATGACTTGACCGTCAAGTTTGGTCGTAGTGGAAAATTGCTGGGATTCGAGTTTGGTAGTTTTGGCATCAAGAGCATCGACGCGACCGCGCAGGGTGGCAAGTTCGGCGGCAAATTCTTCTTGTAACTTTTGTAAGGTGGCGAGATCGGTCTTACTGACCTTATCGGCTAAACCTGCGGAAATAATCTCATTGATCTTATCCAAACAAGCATTTAGCCCAGCGGCAAATTCATAGCGGCTGGTGGCTTGTTTTCCGCGAAAAGTGCGATCGGGGTAGCCCGCTATACATCCATAGCGCTCGACTAAAGACTGTAGCGCCGTAAAAGCCCAATCCGTAGGGCGCACATCACTGAGCTGAGAAACCGATGTGACATTCTGACCTATCACATCTTTGGATGGAGGTAATGATTGGGCTGCACTAGGATTAGGCAAAGTTGCCAAGGTGGAAAAAGCGATCGCCCCAAGCATAGATTTTTGAACTTGGGCAAACCAAACCTTCGACATTTTAAACTCCTCACTGTTATATCAATTTAATCTTAATAGTAATTAATATCATTAATTACTGGAGTAATTCTAATTTAAAAGCTGATTTTATTATGATTCTTATGGGATACTTGTAAAGTAATAATGCAGTTTTGCGATCTGCTGGATACTTAACTACTCCCAAAACATAATTTTTTGGAAATAGCGCATTTCGATGATATGCCTATATTTCCTTCGTTTTCTGTGCTGGCAAGCCTATAGGTTTTTGTTAAAAACACCTATGCGCAAAGTCCCTTAGCTTAGACTTTCCCATCGCAAAATCTAAGCTGACGCATTAAGCTAACTAATACAGGCGAAGCGAACGTAATGGTTCTTATTAGTTTTTATATACAAGCTGCAAATTAATTTATTGATTTTATCTTGCAATAGATACATTGTTTAAAGGAAGTGAACAACTTTTTATACCAATTCCCAAAAATGGCAACACCATTTTGGAATCTCAAAAATGGCAATTCATTACCTTACTGGGTTTGCTTTTTAATTTACTGAAGTGTTGGCTCTCTTCAGTGAATTGGCATTTAAGCAAAACTTACGTTGCTATATTGTGGCTATATTTTTTACGTCTCCATGACGAACATATGATAATAATAATCATTATCATATGTTAAGAGCTCAAAAGAGTCCAGTGATCCTAAAGGAAAACAGACGAATTGGATGAATTTAGAATGTATTGGCTAAAATCTACTTAGCGTTCAACAACCGAGCCTGTGGTACAAATACTCGAAAATCCCTTACGGGTTGGTTTACAGCAAGAAAGATCTCCTGAGCCTTTGATTCTGGTAATCTTTGGCGCATCGGGCGACTTGACTATCCGCAAGCTAGTTCCAGCAATCTACCATCTCAAGCAGCAGCGCCGTCTACCTCCCGAACTCACAATTGTCGGAGTAGCTCGAAGACCTTGGAGCCATGATTACTTCCGAGAGCAAATGCGTGAAGGCGTAGAGAAATTCTCGGTGGGTGTCGGTGCTGAGGCGCTTTGGCAAGACTTTGCCGAAAGCTTGTACTATCAGTCTCTTGATATGAGCAATCTTGAGGATTATCGTAAGTTGGATGAATTTCTCACCCAGCTAGATAAGGAAAGGGGCACTCGTGGTAATCGAGTCTTTTATTTGGCTGTTTCACCCAATTACTTTACCGATGCGATCGAGAAGTTAGGGCAAGCAGGCATGATTAAAAATCCGCAAAAAACTCGCTTAGTAATTGAGAAGCCTTTCGGTCGAGATCTGTCATCATGTCAAGATCTCAATCGGGTAGTTCAGAAAGCTTGTGATGAAAAGCAGATTTATCGGATCGATCATTATCTTGGTAAAGAAACCGTTCAGAACCTTTTAGTTCTTAGGTTTGCTAATGCAATTTTTGAACCCTTATGGAACCGTCAGTTTATCGACCACATTCAAATTACCGTGGCGGAAACAGTTGGTGTTGAAGATCGCGCTGGTTACTATGAAAACTCTGGAGCGCTCAGAGATATGTTGCAGAATCATTTGATGCAACTATTTTGTTTGACCGCGATGGAGCCACCTAACTCGATGGATGCTGATTCATTGCGAAATGAGAAAGTTAAGGTGATTCAAGCAACTCGATTGGCGGATACGCGCCGATTGGAGCGATCCTGCGTGCGGGCACAGTACAGTGCGGGTTGGATGAAGGGGAAACAGGTACAGGGTTACCGCCATGAACCTAATGTGAATCCTGAATCCCTCGTGCCCACCTACGTTGCGATGAAGTTTGAAGTTAACAATTGGCGCTGGCAAGGTGTTCCCTTTTATTTGCGAACGGGAAAACGGATGCCTAAAAAAGTTAGTGAAATTGCGATTCAATTTCGTGATGTTCCCTATTTATTATTTCAATCAGCAGCTAAGCAAGTTTCGCCAAACGTGCTGACTTTAAGAATTCAGCCTAATGAAGGGGTTGCGTTGAAGTTTGAGGCAAAAATGCCAGGAGCCGATCTGCGATCGCGATCGGTAGATATGGACTTTGGCTATGGCAAAACCTTTGGGATCGAAGGTTCTGACGCTTACGATCGCCTGTTACTAGATTGTATGTTAGGCGATCAGACTCTATTTACTCGTGGTGATGAAGTAGAGGCTGCTTGGAAAGTGGTTACCCCTGCACTTAGTGCTTGGGAAATGCCTAACGATCCTATTGTCGTGCCTCAATACGAGGCAGGGACTTGGGGACCTTCTGAAGCCGAACAACTGATCGAACGTGATGGAAGACAGTGGCGGCGGTTATAGGTAATGATTAATTGGTAATTGGTAAGGGCTTAGTATGAATTACGAATTAATTATTACCGATTACCAATTACTGATTACCAATTACCAATTGCCTTTACCTATCACCAAATCTTATTCAGTATCCAGCAGAGATGTTTTTATAAATCCATGAATACGCAAGCAACTTCCGTTGTATCTTTGCAAGCTCCCAAAGATGTCTCGGTTTCTCAAGTCGAAGCAGAGCTAAGCAAAATCTGGCAGTCCTATGGAGAAAACTCCGCCGCGCGTGCTACTACATTCAATCTGTTAGTGTACGAACCAGAAACTATTGGTGCAGCGTCAAGGATGGCTTCCGTTGATGCGATCGTTTCTCAAAGCCCCTGTCGCGTTATTGATTTGGTTACATTGGATGGTGTGGATGAAGGTATATCGGCGCAGGTGGCAGCCTATTGCCCGATTCAAAAAAGTCGTAGCTCGTTAGTTTGTGGTGAATATATCACCCTGACGGGAGCAACACTTGCCTTCGATCGCGTGCATAGTATCTTGCCAGAACTACTGATCCCCGATCTCCCCGTGTTTTTGTGGTGGAAAGATTGTCCCGCCCCAAATACGCGAATGTTTGAAAAACTAGTGAATTTAAGCGATCGCTTAATCTTAGATTCAGCAGTTTTTCCTAATTCAGAAGCGGATCTCCTTAAAGTTCAAGGGATGATTGATGCTGGCACTCAAATCGCCGATCTCAATTGGCAGAGACTAGCACCTTGGCAAGAACTCACTGCTCAAGCTTTCGATCAGCCCGATCGCCGCTCGGCAGTATGGGAAATCGATGGTATTACGATCGACTACGAACGAGGCAATAGCACTCAGGCTTTGATGTTTTTGGGCTGGATTGCGAGTCGTCTGGAATGGGAACCAATTGAGCGCAATGTTGAAGGTGGTGATTACAATATTCAGCATGTAATTTTTGAAGGTCGAAACCATATCAAAGTTAAGGCTGAATTAGCGGCGATCCCCATTGGCGATCCAGGCGAGGTCATTGGCGATCTAATTGGTTTGCGCTTGACTGCCTCTAACCAAAATACGGATGCTTGTAACGTGTTCTGTTCGGAATCAACGGGTTGTATGCGCATGGAAGCAGGTGGTGGTGCTCAAAACTATCGCGTCCATCAAGTTTCGCCTTTGTCAGATCAAAGTGCCGATACTCTATTGGGGCAACAATTGCAACGATGGGGACGAGAGGTTCTCTTTGAGGAAAGCCTCGCCCTCGTTTCTAAAATAATTGCTCTATAGCAAAACCCAAAAGACGAGTGGCGGCGCAAAGCGCCGCCACTCGTCTTTTAGGCTTTCCTTTCTCAAAGCCTAAAAGTAAAAGCCTTGCTAAGCAAGGCTTTTACTTTTAGGCTTTGAGAATTTGTCAGCTTAAACCGAACTGACGTTATACCAGTCTCCAAAAGTGTGGCTACACTTTTGGAGACTGAAAACCAAACCCAGCAAGGGTTTCAAAACCACAAAATGGCTACGCCATTTTGTGGTTTTGTATTAGATATTAAAATTCTTCGATTTCCAGTTGTCCGACAATAAAAGCGACACAGCCAAAAGCACAGGTGATCGGTAATGGATTGCGTAAGATAAAGCTAAATATTGATGCCAGACAGGAAATTGCGATCGCGGCAAATGTCCAAGATTTTTCATCGTCGCTCATCCCCTTCGCATTTTTAATCGCGCGGAGAGTGTCATTGGGTATCGGCAATGGCATTACGGAGCTTGGCGGAAATGCCCAATAATTACAACAACGTTCGACAAATAGGTCAGTCCAGCCATTTTCCTGACACCATTCATCAATCCATTCATCCCGAAAACGTTTCATAGGTAATACTGACCAATGCTTCTCTAAAAGAGAAACATGAGCGGCGGCGAAAGGCTACTCATGTTTCTTTTACTTAGATTAACAGGATGCTTGCAGATTGTGGTGTAAGTTACAAAAACTTAAAGATGCTCTTAGTAGATCTTTACGATTTGGGATAGATGTTATATCAAATATCAACCCCCTAAACCTGTAGCGGACGCTAAGCGTCCGCTACAGGTTTTTGCATTGGCTTTTAATTATGCCCAGCTACTTATAAAAAATTAGCTAATCTTGCCTTGCTTCAACATTGACAAAAGAGTTATTGCATAAATCGAAGGAGATACTTCTTCCAGCCGACAAAGTAGAAGCTAAATAGCGTTTACTAATTTCGCCTCTACTATTGCGAAGATTGACTTGGATATCGCTTACTCGCCTAGTTGTGGAATTTGTAGTCACATAGGTGACGCAGTTTTGATTTCTTGACTGTTTAGTAGCAACTGGTAGGTAGACGGTTGCTGCTTGGGCTACAAACTGCACTTGGGTAGAATTTATTATTGAACTTAGAAACAAATTAAGCATTATTTTAGAAAATACTAGGCTAATTAATGGTTATTTTTCTTTTAAAATTAATCTTAACCTAATTTTGATGACATACAAAAAAATATGTATTTTCCATAAATTTTTTCCATATTTACAGCGCTTTGTGCTCAAACCCAAACCAAGAAGATTTTTGAAAGCTTTGCGAATCAAAGCTTTCAAAAATCTTCTTGTGGTTTCTTTGATCGATAATTGCTGTAACAGAAAAAAGATCTATGCATCGCATATATCTTTTTTCTGTTACAGCTCCCTTCTTATTGGAGGGCGCATATCATTTTATGGATACTTCGGTATGAGCTTCAGCGATCGCATCCATAGGAGGTGGATTACTTACGCCTCGAATCGTATCGAATGTTCCTTTAATAAATCCAGCGATCGGGACGGCAATCAGCAAACCGAGAACGCCATTTAACTTAAAGCCAATATCAAGAGAAATTAGCATCCATACAGGATTTAATCCCGTTAGTTCACCCACGATACGAGGACCTAAAACGTTTTCCACAATTTGAATGATGGCGACGGCGACAAGTAGCACCTTTACTCCCAACCAAAAATTTTGCAAAGCAATCAGTAAGCTGACGGTGATAATCGTGCTAGAACCACCAAGGGGGATCAAGCTTGCCACTCCAATGCCAAACCCGAATAGTTGCGCTAGTGGAACGCCTAAAATCATCATGGCGGCGGTTTGCGATACCCCTAGAATTGTGGCTAGGGTCACTTGTCCTACAATAAAACGCTCAAAATTGCGAGGCAGCAAATTACGCACCTGATCGTTCCATTTTTGGGGTAGCCAACTGAGCAAACCATTCCACAAAAATTCTCCACGGAGTACCAAAAAAATTGAGAATATCAGGGTTAAGAAGATATTGACAAGGCTGCCGATCGCGCCAAATACAATACTAAAAAGTTGACTGGTAATCGATCTCAGAACACCCGTAAGTCTTTCGATTAATTGATTAAAAGTACTGCTGATATCGATCGGCAGTTGCTGAGCGATCGCCCAAGTCTCAAGGGTTTGAAGCTGCTGCTGTCCAGATTTAATCCACTCTGGCAAGCGGACGATTAGTTCATTTGCCTGTGCCAAAATTAGAGGCACGAGGAAGATGGCTAAGGTGCTGAGCAACATGAAAAATATAAGGATGACTAATCCTGCTGCGACACCTCGCTTCACCTTTAAGGAGATCAAAAAGCGAATAGGATAATCTAGCAAGAACGAAATAACTGTCGCCGTAATAAGAATACTGACTAATGGCTGCAATTCTCGGCATAGCTGTAGCAATAACCATCCGTTTAGAAAGATTAACGGAAAAGTTAAGCCTAGTGAAAACCAACGAGGCAACTTATTAAGGGTCTCAATCATACGAAACAATGTGACGCGCTAGGTATCTACTTAAAATTGTGCGCTAAAAGTGTTTGTTAAAACACAAATTCACGAAAAGTTTCCAGCAATCTTCTCTTCTTGTTTTTTGTTTGATTTTTGTCCTTATGCAAATGACGTGCGATCAGCAAAGTCTCTAGATCCTCTCCTCAAACGCAATCAATAGTTTGCGGAGTAATTGGCTTAGAGCTTCACGTTCTGACTCTTCTAGAACGATCAACAAACAATGCTCATTGGTCACATGGGCTTCTACAGCCCTTTCAATTACAGCAAAACCATCATTAGTCAACTGAACGATCGTTCCTCGCCGATCGCTAGGATCGGGAATCCGCCTTACCAGACCTGCTCGTTCCAATCCATCGATTCGATGTGTCATCGTACCCGATGAAACCATTTGCGTATTGAATAGCTCCGTCGGTGTAAGTTGATAAGGCTCGCCCGAGCGTCGCAACGTCGCTAGCACATCGAACTCCCCAACATTTAAGCCAAATTTAGAAAAAGATACCTGAAGCGCTTGTCCTAAGTGCTTGTTCAATCTGCCAATTCTCCCAATGATACCCATTGGTGATACGTCTAAATCAGGACGCTCTCTTTGCCATTGCGCCAAAATCCTATCAACGGCATCACTCATGAAAATTTTATTTTACCTAAACACCGAGCAAAACTATCTTAACATCAAGATAAATCGGTATAATCTCTACATTAAATATCTTGATACAGAGATAAAATCGTGAAAAGTCCTACAAGAGGATCGGATGTTTTTCTGACAGCTCTAGCGCCAATGACATGGGGAACCACCTATGCAGTAGCAACCGAATTACTGCCGTCCAACCATCCACTCACAGTAGCCGCCTTAAGAGCGCTAACGATTGGACTAATGCTTATAGATAATTTAAATAAAAACTACAGCTTCGACTTCGCTCAG
>NZ_LIRE01000335.1 GCF_001402795.1 Pseudanabaena sp. 'Roaring Creek' | reverse complement strand
CTCTTCTAGGTTTTAATTTTACTTATCTTAGCTACTTACCTAAGCATAGTACACTGCATTAATTAAGGGAATCATGGAGCAAAATTGGTCTCAACTGCTAAAGCAACTTATTGATGGACAATCCCTAGCCAGCGAACAGGCTACAACTTTAATGCAAGGTTGGTTAGAAGGGGCGATCGCTCCCGAACTATCGGGGGCGATTTTGACGGCTTTGCAATGTAAAGGAATTGAAGCTTCTGAATTAGCAGCAATGGCGATGGTATTGCAATCCCAGAGTGAGGGACAAAAGTTTAATCAGCAGTTAAGCACAATAGTAGATCGCTCTAAACCTTTGATTGATACATGTGGTACTGGTGGCGATGGTGCTGCGACTTTTAATATTTCCACCTCCGTGGCTTTTGTGGTAGCAGCAGCAGGTGTCCCCGTCGCCAAGCATGGTAACCGTGCGGTTTCTAGTCGTTCGGGATCGGCAGATGTCCTAGAAGCGATCGGTCTTCATCTAGCGACACACACAGACAGGATTTATGAAGCTTTACCTGCGGTAGGGATTACTTTCCTATTTGCGCCCAGTTGGCATCCAGCGATGAAAGCGGTCGGCACAATTCGCAAGAACTTAGGAATCCGTACTATCTTTAACTTGATTGGTCCCCTTGTTAATCCTCTGTACCCCACAGCGCAGGTTCTAGGTGTTTACGATCGCAATCTTACCCATACCGTTGCCGAAGCATTACGATTGCTCAATCTTCAGCAGGCAGTAGTTTTACATAGTCGAGAAGGTATGGATGAAGCAGGTTTGGGCGATTTGACTGATATCTCATTTCTCAGCAACGATCAAGTCACAGAAGAGGCGATCTCTCCTCAAGAATTAGGATTAACCCATGCACCAATTGAGAGTCTTAAGGGTGGAAACGTGCAGGAAAACGCTGATATTTTGCGTGCAGTGCTTCAAGGAAAAGGCACTCAAGCCCAGACCGATTGTGTTGCCCTTAATAGTGGTTTAGCCATCAGGATTGCTGGTTTAGCGAGTACATGGGCGGAGGGGGTCAACCTTGCCTCAGAGATTATCAAAGCTGGGGCTGGATGGTCAAAAGCAGAAGCATTAATTAATTTCCTCAAATAAAGAAGGAGGCAATATCTGTTGCCTCCTTCTTTATGCCCTTGTTTGAGGCTTTTAGGCATAAGTAAACTTAAAACCTAGAAGAGCATACCGCCCGCTACGCGAGCGTTATGCTCTTTGGCTTTGGTATATAAACCCCAAGAAGAGAAGTTTGGCACTTTGCGCCAACCTTCTCTTCTTGGGGTTTGATTTTTTCCTAGCGCGAGTGGCGACAGCTATAAGTTCTTTTTTATAAAAAGTACGGTTCTTTATCAATGCTTGAGTTGGTTACAGCGCTTTGCGCTCAAACCCAAACCAAGTAAATCCTTGAAAGCGTTGCTTAGTAACGCTTTCAAGGATTTACTTGGGGTTCGTTTGATCGATAATTGCTGTAAATCCAAAGATGAGTGGCGGTGCTTCGCACCGCCACTCATCTTTGGGGTAAGTTTAAGTTCCAAAAGAGCGATCGCCTGCATCACCCAATCCAGGGACAATCCATCCTTGCTCGTTGACAACTTCATCAATACAGCCCGAATAGATCTGCACCGCAGGGAAATGTTGATTGATCAATTGCAGAGCAGGTGGGGCGCAAAGTGCATTAATGATCCGAATTAAAGAAGCATCTGCTCCTCTTTCTGTAATTAATTTTAGGGTGCTGATAATCGACCCACCTGTCGCCATCATTGGTTCAACGATAAAGATACGGGTTTGGGGGGCAAACCTCTCTGGCAAACGATTGAGATAGCAGCTAGCTTCGAGGGTTTCCTCATTACGCACTAAGCCGAGATGATAGATATTTGCTGTTGGCAAGAGAGTTTGACAACCCTCAAGCATGGATAATCCTGCTCGTAAGATTGGGACAAAAGCTAGAGGAACTGTACTATCAATCAATTGCCCTGCGGTAGTTCCCAATGGAGTTTCGATAGTTACTTCTTGCACAGGTAAAAATTCACGTATTGCCTCATAGGTAAGCCATTTACCCATTTCAGCCATCGCTGTGCGAAATAAAGGGACTGGTGTATGTTTCTCCCGCGCTATGGTAAGCCAGTGACGAATCATGGGATGGGGGGGAACATATACGCGCAATTGAGAAGACATGAATTTACTATAGAGTTTTAATATTGGGAAGCTAAAAGCTGTCCGTTCATAGGAAATTTTACATTGCTTTGGGTGTTAATAATTGTCTCTATAGCATTCCTACAGCGCTTTGCACTTAAATTCAAACCAAGAAACTTTTTGAAAGTGTTGCGAAGCAACACTTTCAAAAAGTTTCTTGCGGTTCTTTTGATCGAAAATAGCTGTAAATCATTTATAGCTATATTCACTTAAGGCAGGACATCAAACCCAATAGGGAGTTACGGCGCTTCACACCGTAACTCCCTATTGGGGCTATACAAGAAAAATAGAGCTTTGACTTCGCTCAGCTAATTTATCTCTATGGCTAAAAATCAAGTTTGTACATATCCTAACTCCTAGGCTCTAAGTTTTAATCTATAATTGCTAAGTCTTTGCTAAGGCTAAAAAAACATCTGTTTAAGGATTCATTCAATCTTTATGAAAAAATCACTGCTCTATAAGTTAGCGATCGCTGCTAGCATTTCCTTTGTTGCTAGTTCCTGTACCCCAGCAACTCCACCTGCCACCACTCCTAGTGCAACTGCATCGGCATCGGCTAAACCATCGGCATCTGCGTTGCCTTCTACATCTGCATCCGCATCACCATCGGCATCTGCTAAGCCCGCATCACCCGCTGCATCTGCGTCACCTTCTGCATCCACATCTCCCGCCGCATCCGCATCACCTACGGCTCCTGCGACTGAAAAGGTGCCTGATACTGTGCGCGTCTCCGTTGTTAATAACAGCGGTAAAGTCTTGAAGGCAATTTATATGTCTCCTCCCACCAACATCCATTGGGGACAAAATGAGCTTGAAGCAGCAATTCCCGATCGCGAAAAAGCTGATTTTGAATGGAAGCGTTCAGACTATAAGGGAGCCGAGGCAGGTTGTTTATTTGAAGTTAGAGCGGAGTATGCTGACGGTAAGAGCACCGATCTAGAAGAGATTAATCTTTGCAAAACTCCAACTATCAATCTTAAGTAAGACGAATAATAGAACTAAAGAAGTATCTTGTTTCGCACAAAACTTCTTTAGTTCTATTTATTGAGTGGGATCGCAGATGCGATTTTCATGACTCTCTTCTATGTCGGGAGGTATATCGAGCGCAGAGGAAGGGGCGCATACGTGGGGTAACGATGCACCTTCTAAACCCTTAGTAATCCGAGCTGGTGAATAGTCGAGGGTGACAAAAAGGGGATAATGATATTCACCGCGATCGCTAATGATACTCCGATGTTTCCAAGGCAGTAGCCAATAGTATTCTTCTCCAAGCGTAACTTCCACTTGTCGCCAACGTTTTAACAGAGATGCATAGTCCTCATTGGGACGATGGATAAACACAAAAATCTCTTGACCAGTTTTTACTTTCCAGTCAGGATCGCACATAATTAAGGCAAGATCGCATTGTAGCTGTCCGTGGCTGTGAGTCAGGTTAGGGCTCGTAAGTTGCACGACAGGAAAAGGGATCGAAATCAGGCTGTCGGTGGGACGACGCAAGCTGGGAATCAACTCGAAATAGGGACGATATTCGCGTAGAAGGGAGATCGCCTCAAGGGGATTACTGTAGTGACTGAGGAGCGTATCATATTGAAGTTGGTGATTACTCATAGGGCAATTGTAGGAAGATACACGAAGAAAGTAGAACCTTGCTGGGAGTCTAGGTTGGGTGACTTTACTAAGATCCGACCGTTATGGGCATTAATAATGTAATGGGATAAATACAATCCCAGACCGCTACCCTGTTTTTGGTGGCTGCCTTGGCGAAATCTATGAAATAAAAACGGTTGTTCTTCTAAAGGAATTCCCGTACCTGTATCGGCAATGGCGATAACAGCCTCGGACGCATCTGCCTTTAGGCTAACATGTACACTACCAGATTCAGTAAATTTCAGGGCATTACCAATTAAATTATTAAATACACGTAGTAACTCTAAGCGATCACCCTTAATCTCAGCAACATCACAAAGATTAGTCAGATCCGTACTAAGTTCAAGATTTTTAGAAATAGCGATCGGCTTTAGTTCCTGTACGACTTGTTCGAGCAATTCCTTTAGATTTAAGGACTGGAAACTAATCGTTTTGCTGCCTGATTCATAGCGGTAAACATCTAGCAGTTTATTTACCATTTCCAGTAAATTATGGTTGCTTCGTCCCATGATGGTTAAGGCTTCGTGGATTTCAGGCGAAATTTCTCCTAATACCCCATCCTGTAAAAGTCCTAACATGCGATCCGCTGCTACTAGAGGGGTTCGCAGATCGTGGGTCAGTCGTGAGACAAAATCCTGTCTTTGGCGATCGATGCGATCGCGCTCGGCAATACTATGCTTTAACCGCAATAGCGATCGTACCCTTGCCAATAGCTCATTTGCTTCGATTGGTTTGCGAATAAATTCGTCTGCGCCAAGATCTAAACCCTTGACAGCATTTGCGCGATCGTAGGCGGTGATTAATAAAATTGGAATGAAAGGCAAGTCTTTCATCGCTCTGATCCGACGAGTCACTTCGTACCCGTCCATCAGAGGCATCATCACGTCTAATAAAATCAAGTCGGGTGGCTCTGCCCCAATAATTTTTAGAGCATCGTGACCATTTGATGATGTGACGATTTTATATCCTTCTTCTTCAAGAATTGTGCGAACGAGAAATAGATTGTCTGGAACATCATCGACAATTAGTAAACGGTCAGGAGATTTCATTCAAACGCTCAAACAAAACAGGGTAGCTATATAGATGTTGTCATGAAACCGCTGTCAATGCAGTCATCCTGATGATAGAAATTATGGCTGTTGCCAACAAAAGAAAATAATTTTGCCTATTAAATGTCAAGGGTTCGCTCATCAGGGGAAGTAGGTGAAATGTCAAAATAGGAATCCCTAGAAGGGTTTTAGATGGCTTGAAGCGCCTATCTTTCGCAGCTTCAAAGTCCTTACACCTGTTTCAATCCCTAGAAGGGTTTTAGATGGCTTGAAGCACAGGAACCTGCGTCCTAGGATTTCCAAAGATCGTGTTTCAATCCCTAGAAGGGTTTTAGATGGTTTGAAGCA
>NZ_LIRE01000334.1 GCF_001402795.1 Pseudanabaena sp. 'Roaring Creek' | reverse complement strand
AGAAAGGCGATCGCTAATTTAGCGATCGCCTTTCGATGCTTTGCACCTCTTTTTGTTTTTAATCCTTATCTTTAAATCTTTGTTTTTAATCTTTGTTTTTAATCTTTTTCCGACCTTCTAGGTCGTAATAATCAGGCTTGGTAACTTGCGGCGATCGCGCGATCGCTAAAGAATTATCGGCAACATCCTCGACAATAATCGACCCTGCGGCGATATTTACGTTTTCACCAATTTGAATGGGAGCAACCAAAACAGAATTAGAACCAGTCTTACTGCGATCGCCAATTATAGTTTGATGCTTTTTAAAGCCGTCATAATTAGCGGTAATCGTACCCGCGCCAATGTTTACCTGTTTACCGATGGTCGCATCTCCTAAATAACTGAGATGGGCGGCATTAGTGCGATCGCCCACTTTGGCATTTTTAAGTTCTACAAAATTACCGATGCGGCATTTTTCACCGACGATTGATTCACCACGAATTCGCGCAAAGGGACCAATTCTACAGTTGTCAGCGATCTGGCTATCTTCAATTACGGAAAATTGTACGGAGCAATTTTCCCCAATGATACTATTTTCGATGAGGCTAGAGGGCCCAATCGTCGTACCAGCGCTAACTTTGGTATTGCCGCGTAAATGGGAATGGGGTTCGATGGTGACATTGGGAGCGAGTTCTACTTCATCGTCGATGGTAATGGTTTCAGGCAGTAGCATCGTTACCCCTGCCCGCATCCATTTATCACGCGCTCTTTTTTGCAGCACTGCGTAGGCATGGGCTAATTGAAGGCGATCGTTAATCCCTAAGCTCTCATCGGGATCTTCCAAATCGCTAGCATAAACTGAAGTGAGATAATCAAAGACTTCAGTGAGATAATATTCCTTTTGAGCATTATTTGTCGTCAGCTTTGGTAGAGCCAGAGCCAATTGCTGCCAATCAAAACAATAAACCCCAGTGCTAACTCTCTGATTGAGAATTTGTTCGGGATTGCAATCGCGATGTTCGATGATGCGTTCGATCTGCATGGCGCGATCGCAAAATACCCTACCATATCCCGTGGGATTGGGAAGGATGGCTGTCAGTACGGTTGCCGAAGCTTGATGTTTGCGGTGGTTATCGATGAGGGCTTGAATTGTTTCCGCACGCATCAATGGCGAATCTCCAGTCAGCACGACTAACTCCCCTTCAAAACCTGCCAAGGGTTCCAATAACTGTTGAATAGCGTGTCCAGTCCCTAATTGCTCTGCTTGTTCGGCAAACTCCAAATGGGGATAGGAAGCAAGAGCCTCCCGCACTAGATCTCTGCAATAACCCACGATCGCAATGCGGCGATCGGCTTGAAGCGGATCCGTGGCATTGAGAACGCGCTCAACTAAGGATTTACCTCCGAGTGGTTGTAACACCTTGGGTAAGGTCGATTTCATGCGTGTTCCTTTACCCGCCGCCAATACTGCTACTGCTAACATAGTCTTCTATTTCTCCATGAATTACTATTGCGGTTTTCAAATGAGTGCATACACATTTGAAAACCAAAAACAATCCTAGTAAGGGTTTTGAGTTTTCATTTTGCCGTAGGCAAAATGAAAACTGCAATAAATAAAATCCCCTAGCTCTTTTACCTCAGCCCCCCATCCATAGAGAAGGGAATAGGATTTTTACTATTTTTCTAAGGGAATTGGTAGCGGGAGCTAACCGTTAGGACGACTCATCTGCTCTAGATCGAGAACTTCAGCTAACTTCTCCGCTGTCATCAGTCCTTTGTCTAAAACCACTTGACGCAGAGACTTGCCCGTTGCCAACGATTCCTTTGCTACATCCGCAGCATTCAGATAGCCAATATGGGTATTTAGAGCCGTCACCAGCGAGAGACTGCCTTCGGCGTAGGCTAGACAGCGATCTTCGACGGCTGTAATGCCGCGAATGCATTTTGCTGCCAAGGTATCGATCGCCTGTCCTAAAATCTCAATACTCTGAATCAGATCGTAGGCAATGAGAGGCATCATCACATTTAATTCCAATTGACCTGCTTGGGCGGCAAAGGCGATCGCGGTGTCGTAGCCAATTACTTGATAACAAACCATATTTGTCATCTCCGCAATTACAGGATTGTATTTCCCTGGCATGATTGACGATCCTGGCTGTACGGGAGGCAGTTGAATTTCTCGCAATCCTGTTTTGGGACCCGAATCCATCAAGCGCAAATCGTTAGCAATTTTGCAAGTGTCTTGGGCAAGGTTACGGATCGCACCCGATACATTGACAAAGGGAGCCATGCTCTGCATCGCCGCCATGAGGTTACTGGCGGGCTTAAGTTCAAATCCAGTAATTTCACTTAATTTCTCGGCTACGCGATCGCAATAGCGGGGATGGGTATTTAGTCCCGTCCCCGACGCGCTCCCCCCTAAGCCTAAGGTTTTGAGATCGTTGGCGGCTTGGTGAATCCGTTGAATGTGATCGCTAATGATTTGGGCATAGGCTTGAAATTCGTCCCCAAGTCTGACGGGAACTGCATCCTGTAAATGCGTGCGTCCAGACTTAACGATATCGGCAAAGGCGATCGCCTTGATCCGTAACTGTTCGTTGAGATTTGCTAAGGCAGGCTGTAACACGCGATCTAGGGATAATAACGCGCCAATTCTGATCGCTGTGGGGATGACATCATTGGTTGACTGTCCGTAATTAACATGATCGTTAGGATTGACAGCATTGTAATTGCCCTTAACATCGCCCAAAATTTCTAGGGCGCGATTGGCTAAGACTTCATTAATATTCATATGGTGTGATGTGCCAGCGCCTGCTTGATAAACATCAACAACAAATTGATCGCGTAACTGACCGTCTAATATTTCATCCGCCGCCGCCGCGATCGCCATGCCCATACCGACAGGGATACAACCGAGTTCGGCATTAACTAATGCTGTCGCTTTTTTGATGAGTAAGCAAGCATCGACAAAAGTGGGAAGGGGCTTAAGTCCGCTGATCTTAAAGTTATCGATCGCCCTAGCAGTTTGAATACCGTAATAAACATCATCGGGCAGGGTCATTTCCCCCATGGAGTCGCGTTCGGTTCTGGTCATAGTTTTATGGGGCTTTTAGCTCTTAGCTTTTAGCTTTTAGCTTAGGTTAATTTGGCAGTTTTTAAGTAGCTGGGCATAATTAAAACCCCGAATCAAAAGCTGTAGCGCAAGCGCAGCCTGCGCTACAGCTTTTTGGGTTTTAAATTTAATTGTAACCAGCTACTTATTTAACTTGAGTAAACTTTAACTTGAGTAAACCCATTGTTGTTTTTTTGCGATCGTCCCGTCAA
>NZ_LIRE01000333.1 GCF_001402795.1 Pseudanabaena sp. 'Roaring Creek' | reverse complement strand
TATAGATAATTCAAATAAAAACTACAGCTTCGACTTCGCTCAGCTAGCTTACACCGAGGGCTGAGCGAAGTCGAAGCCCGTCTACAAGTTATTTAAAACAACTATATATAGCTGCCATCAACTGTATCAGGGCATAATTCACTGAAGTGTTGGCTCACTTCAGTGAATAAAAAAACAACCCCAGTAAGATTTTGGGAATTGGTATCAAACCTAAAAGAGTGCTGCCGCGCTCCGCGCGGCAACACTCTTTTGGGTTTGTCCTAATCAAACCTCACGTTGCTATATGAGATAATGGGCTCAGAATGGCTCATGAATTGTTTTTTAATTGGGATATTCATCGGGATAATTAAGAATGAAAAAGATTTTATATACCCTCGCGATCGCCCTCAGTTCGACTTATATGGCAGTCGCTCCCGCCACATCCCAAACCATCGCCAATTCTAAGCAGTTTGGAGTCGTTCCTCCTGCCTGTGAAGGAGATACCCAAATGGCATTAAATATCTGTGCTTCGCGATGGGCAAAAACTGCTGATTTCTTGCGATCGCTTATTTATGATGAAGTTTACAGGCAAATTCCCGAAGCTAGACAAAGCCAACTCAAAGCGATCGAACAAACTTGGACTTCCTATCGCGATACCCATTGTCAGGAATCGAGCGCACCTTTTAAGGGCGGTTCCATTTATCCCCTGATCTATTCTAGCTGTCTGGCTAACGTTACCAACGATCGCATTGCCGATCTGCAAGGAAAAAGCAACTCTCAACTTAAACCAGATGAAACTGCCCAACGGCTTGCCAAAATATTAAGTCAAAGAAACCTCAAAGACTCCTCCAGTCAGAAGTTATGGCAAATCTACCAAGCTCAGCATTGCCAGTTTGATTCCCTACGTTTTACCGAATCGTCATCGGTAAAACAATGTCGCGATCGGCTAGCCGAAAGTCGGTTACTCCAACTCGAAGCCATGATGAGCAAGCGATAAACATGAGTGGACGCACTTCGTACATCCACTCATGTTTTTGGGGTTTGAGATGAAGTGTTTCTCTCTATCCAAGAATTAATTCGGATATACAGGAAGATTCGATGGAAAAATTAGCGATCGCCAATCCTGTTTCGTTATTGGCTAATTTTCTGACGTTGAGATAACAATCCACAAACTTTTACAAAAATATTGCTTCAAGCTACGGCTATGGTTAGAAGAGTTTGTACAATCTGAGGCAATATTTAGTAATTGTATAGCTAATTGGAAAACAGAACGATCATTATGTAAAAGCTACTAATATATTTTTCGCGATCGCGCTCATGGCAAGATAGAAGAATCATTTAAGAATTAAATTCCGATCAGGCGAAATGAGAAGGGCTATTAAATAATGAATATGTGTTTTGAAGAGATTGGACTGATTGGGGATGTTCATGCGGAAGCAGATTATCTTGAAATAGCGCTTCATTTTTTTCAAATGACTCAAGTAGAGAAGATCCTATGTGTAGGCGATATAGTCGATGGTCGGGGAAATGTCGATCGCTGTTGTAAACTGCTCGAACAAGCAGAAGTTGTGACAGTTCGAGGCAATCACGACCGATGGTTTGCTGAGGGTGTCATGAGGGATTCATCGAAAGCTACGCAGTGGGCTGATATTAGCGATACATCCCACATATTTATGCGATCGCTTCCAAATACTAAAGTAATTGAAACTATTACGGGTCGGTTACTTCTATGTCATGGTTTGGGTGAGAATGATATGCAACGCTTGACTCCAGATGATTATGGTTATGCGTTAGAAGTTATAGGTGAATTACACAGCTTAATTGCCAACCAAGAATACAAGTTTGTGGTCAATGGTCATACCCATCGCCGTATGGTACGAAGGTTTGAGAATTTAACTGTCATCAATGCTGGGACGCTTTCCGCAAACCATGAGCCATGTATTTCTATCGCTAATTTTAGAACTGGGTTTGTACAGTTCTATGATTTCCAAGAGAAGAATTTAGTTAGTAGCGGCAACCCCGTTAGAATGCAGTAGAAAGAGCAAGTTAGCTTAAAATCACCCCCATAATTGATAAGCTTTGCTTGTTTGGGCAACGGGTTCGCTAATGTAGTGTAGGCTCTGAAATGTTCGTCTCATATCGATAAAGTTGGTACTTTGGGAAATAATGGGAATTTGAGATAGGGCGATCGCCTATCACCACATCTACAATGCGATCGCTCCAAAGGATCTGGAATCCTGCTTGTGCAAAATGTTGATCGAAGGTGAGAACTTCTAGCGCCTGTGTGTGATATTGATCGCGTTCGTTGATGAGGGCAATGATGAATGAAGTATCAATGAATATTGTCAAGGTTCTTTTCTCCACTCATGTACTGGTCAATGTTAGTGGCAAAGTCAACTGGGGCTTGAATTTTGATTCGTTTGAGTTTGTTTAAGATGCCTGTTTTAGGTTTGGTGGCGGATTTGGCGTTTGCAAGTTGCTTGACGAATTGGTATAGCTCATCAAGGTTGTCTTCTTCAATTTTGTTGATTTCGGCGTAGATTAGTTCTTTAATATTCATGGGATTTGCCCTCAACTGAATTTTTATAATCATTAGGCTTAAATAACTATTTATAGTGTGATGCGTCTAATCGCCTGTGAAATTATGGCACTGGTCAGCTAATGTGGGATAGGTTCTGAAACGGACATTTCATGACGATCAAGAAGACACAAATACATCAATCACGCTTTAACAGTTCAGAGAATTGTTTTGTGTTAGCAATTTCATCGATTTCTGCATTAAGAAATTTCGCAATCTCTGCGGTTGTTATGCTGAGATTAAGATTTCTTTCCATTCCCGACCCAGTTTTCACAAAGATGATGCAAGTCATTTTGGATAGATCTGGTGGAGTAATGAATGGAGGAAGAGTATTTTCACGGTTTTCGCATTGATCTGCTAGATAAAAGTCACCATTGGTTTTCAATTGTCCAAATCGGGCCTTCCCAGGTGCTGCCGATATATTCACAATCTCTGTACCGTCTATATCTTTTAGTGTTTTAATGGTATATATGAAAGGCTCAATGTCGCTTTCGTAATTGACATCAGATTTCCATAAATCATCAATAAGATACATCTTTCCTGTTTCGAGATTAAAAGTTGCCCCGCGTTGATAAATTAATGGATAGGCTCCTGGGGCGTGCCATTCTTCACAGACCAAACTTACCAGCGCTCCTCTAGCGAACGTAACTCGACATCGTTCAATAGTAGAAGTGACTCTTCGGTATGGGGAATCAGCCCCTAACTCTTCCGATCTACTGCAAATTGAAGATTGGTTATTCAGTCCATTTTGAAAGCTTCCGTATGCTTGTTTCGTTATCAGTACCCACAGCTTATAATTTATTTCTTCCTGAAGCTTAATATCTTTTAATCCTGATATTTGCGGATAATTGGCTTCGTAATAACAATGTCCTTTAGGTGATGTCTCAGATTCTTTTATGTATGAGATCTGTAATTTACTACCCTCTCCCAGCAAATTTGGATCGATTTTCTCCAGCCCAACTTGAAAATCCCAAGGATAAATTTTGTTGGTTTGGGGTAATGGTTTAACGGTAGGTTTAGTTATGCTCTCTGGTATTTTAGGGGCAGATACTTGAGGAACATGAATGGAATTTGTTGTTGGATTGGAAGCTTTGCTATTACATGATTGAAGGAGAAGAAGAAGAATTAATAGAGAGTTCTTAAACTTTATGATTAACATCTGTTAATCCCCTCCGCATAACTTATATATAATAATGACTATTATAACAGGCTGGCACTGGACGTTTTTGTGTCTTTTTGATTGGTATGAAATGTACATTCTCTTGATTAACCCACCGAGAAATATTCGGATATTTGCTTTCAAAAGATTTCTTAGGCATAGATTTATACAGGCGCTTATTCCATTGGCTCAGATACTAAAGCGATCGCGCTACATCCTCGACCTCGTTAAGTGCGATCGTGAGAGTAAGTGTTGTGTCAGTTAAAATCGTCAATAGCTTACCACCATTGAATGACAGATAGAAAAACTTGCTATGATTCATAGCTTTTGTCTCAACATCTCAAAACTGTCACTGAGATCAATCGCTATTACAAAAACAACAACTACCCTTCAGGCAAAAAATTTTCATTTAAAGTTTGCTCAGGAGTAAAGGGAGACTCCATTGGAAAAGTAGCGATCGCTAATCCTGTCTCGGCACTGGCTAACTTCCTTGCATTTAGATAGCAATCAGCAAACTCCTGCAAAAAATATCGCTTCAAGCTAGGACTATGTTTAAAGGCTTTGTGCAATCTGAGGCGATGTTCGATAATCGTATAGCGCCAACTATTAGAACGCTTTTCTGGTTGATATTTACATTTGAGAAGATACATCAGCAAAACTTCTAAATTACTTTCGATCGCTTGCTTTTGACTGCCACCCATTCCTTCAAGTTCTGCAACTAAATTCTCAATATCTATCTCTGCAAAATTCTGCGATCGCAACAAATCGACTGCTTGCTCTAACCACAGAGCATAATCCTGCTCATACAATGAGCTATGAGTGGCAGCCTGAAATGGATTGGTTAAAGCAGCAGTCATAATCTTTAGGCAAATCTCACTGCAAGTATAGCAAATGCTGATTGATGAACAGTTATGTAAACCGTTCATCTCTAATACCAATTCCCAAAATGGCAACGCCATTTTGGGAATCTCAAAACCTTACTGAGTTTGTTTTTTAATTCACTGAAGTGTTGGATCACTTCAGTGAATTGGTATAACTACAACTTTTGTCTCAGCGCCTCAAAGCTGTCACTGAGATCGGCGATCGCTAATGCTTCTTGATCGCCCGACTCTAGCCATTTGATTTGGACTTGTCCTGCTTCGATTTCGCTATCACCGATGACAACGGCGGCTTTAGCGTTAGCATTACTAGCGCGTTTGAATTGCTTATCAAACTTCGCACCACTGAGATCGAGTTCCACTGTAAATCCTGCCTTGCGGAGAGTTTGAGCAATGGATAGAGACTTCGCTTCCGCTTGGTCGCCTCGCGAAATCACATAGAAATCGATCGCTGCTTGTTTTTGTTCGGCAACCTGTTGCATGAGAATGACCAAACGCTCTAAACCGATCGCCCAACCCACCGCAGGCACATCCGCGCCACCGAGTTCGGCAATCAAGCGATCGTAGCGTCCACCGCCACAGACTGCCGACTGTGCCCCGAGTTGATTGGACTGGATTTCAAAAGCAGTACGAGTGTAGTAGTCCAATCCCCGCACGAGCCGCGAATTGATGCGATAGGCAATATGGAGATCCGTTAAAAGATTTTGAACTTGCTCGAAATGCTGTTGAGATTCTGGACTTAAATAATCGAGAATACTCGGCGCATCTTGAGAGATTTCTTGCGTGCGCTTGTCTTTACTATCGAGAATTCTTAAAGGATTGCGCGTGAGGCGATCGCGAGAATCGGCATCGATTTCTTCTACAAAAGGAGTGAAATATTCCACAAGGGCAGCGCGATAGGCTACCCGATCTTCAGAACTCCCCACCGAGTTAATATCAACAACAAGGTCAGTTAGACCGACAGCCTGTAAAAAATCACTGGCGATCGCGATCGCTTCCGCGTCAGCACGCGGATCGGCACTACCAATCACCTCGATACCTAACTGGTGAAATTGACGCTGACGACCAGCTTGGGGACGCTCGTAACGAAACATCGCACCTTTGTACCACAGTCGCTGTACCCCACCCTGAGCAAATAGCTTGTTTTCGATATAGGAACGGGCTACTCCCGCCGTGCCTTCAGGTCGCAAAGTCAAAGAACGATCGCCGCGATCGTTAAAGGTATACATTTCTTTGCCCACAATATCCGTAGCTTCACCAATACCCCGCGCAAATAGCTCCGTTGCCTCAAAAATCGGAGTGCGAATTTCGGTATAGGCAGCTTGGGTGAGAACTTGTCTTGCGGCGGTTTCTAACTGTTGCCAGTAATAAATTTCGGGAGCAAGGATATCGCGAGTGCCGCGAGTGACCTGAAGTGAAGTCATGGATACAAATAGAGTCTATGATGTTATTCCAGAATACAGAATTTCTGCCCATGAAAATCTAAAAATTAGGAACCATCCCCAATTTCGCCTAGTTTTTAGATTTTGCGATCGCCAAATCAGAAGCGCAACCCACCAGAAACGTTAATTAAAAACAAAAGCTTAAACCTGTAGCGCACGCTGCGCGTACGCTACAGGTTTAAGCTTTTGTTTTTAATTATGCCAAGCTACTTACTCCCTTCCCGCTATAAAATTAGACATTAAAAACCAAGAATTAGACGTTGCGGCGCGAAGCGCCGCAACGTCTAATTTTTCACTGGGAAGGGAGTATCAACTTTTCTGTCTCTTTTATAGCAATGAAAAGCCTGTTGAGGACATAAACCCTAAAAGATGGGTGGCAGCGCTCCGCACTGCCACTCATCTTTTAGGGTTTTATGTTGTGTTGCGGTGACACTTGTAATAACCAATCTATGTTGTTAGAATCTAACCCAAACGGAGGGTGAGAATTTATTAAAAACTAGTTATTACAAATCGTAAGGAGCTAAACTACAGGAAACTTTTTCAATATAGTCCTTGCCATACTTTTAGGCAGTTGATAATTTTGAGATCTACCATTATTTGTAGGAGTAATTTATAGGTTACCCCTAGATTTCTTGATGTTTTAAACATCAATTGAGCCATAAGAGCGTGTTTTAATATTGATATAAACAATGGTAGAATCTCAGCTCTTGATGGGGCATGAGTTTTACGTTCTTCACACCATTTCCGACTGCTTGAGAACCGTAATAAGTTACTAAATCATAATTATTAAATTATTCAAATGATCCAAATTCTTGATTCGACACTCAGGGAAGGAGAACAATCTCCAGGGGTTTATTTTTCGCCTACCATCAAGTTGGCGATCGCCCAGCTTTTAGATCGCATTGGGATTGATATTATCGAAGTTGGTAACCCTGCCGTAGATCCAGAAATTGCCCTAGCGATTACCAATATTGCTAAGGCGGGGCTAAAAGCAAAAATTGGCGCTCATTCCCTATGTCGATTAAAGGATGTCCAAAAAGCCTTAGATTGTGACATTGACTTTTTGGGGGTATTTTTGGGTATTTCGCAAAAACGCTTGGAGCAGGATTACGCGATCAGTTTAGGGACTGCCATCGAACGGATTGTAGAAGTGATTAGCTATGCAAGAATCCAACAACCAGATCTGATCATTCGCTATACTCCCGAAGATACCGTGCGATCGCCCATAGAAAATGCGATCGCCGCCGCCAGTGCTGCCGTCCAAGCAGGCGCAAATATTATCAGCATTGCCGATACAACTGGTTACGCCACTCCCTTCCATCCTCAACGGTGTATTGCTCGCTATGTCACAACCATCAAAGAAGCCCTCGCCGCTCGCCATCTATACCCCAAAATTGAAGTCCATTGCCACAACGATCGCGGTTTGGCTTTAGCTAATGGGCTAGATGCTTACCATGCGGGAGCCGATATCATTGATGTTAGCGTTATGGGTATCGGCGAACGTGCGGGAATTATCGATATGGGAACAATTCTTGCCAACTTAATCGAAATCAATCCAGAAGAGAACCATTGGCAACTAGAACATTTAAAAGAGTTATATTGTCTAGTCAGCCAGCATTCCCACATTCCAATTTCCCCGCACCATCCTTTGGTGGGTAAAAATGCCTTTACTCACTATGCAGGCGTTCATGTCAGCGCGATCGCTAAAGATGAGAGTCTTTATCAAAGCCTCGATCCCCAAAATTTAGGCATTAAAAGCGATATTGCCTTAGGAATGCAATCGGGAATCAGTGCCATCTCCCTCGCGCTCAAACAGATCGATCGCGCAGAATTAATTGGCGATCGCGATTTAGTTGCCAAAATTCTAAAGGAAATTAAAGAGATATCAAAGCGAGGAACGCCAATCAATATTGAAAGAGAATTACCTTTGATTGTGGAATCTTGTTCCTCAATTAATCAATCAATCAATGAGATGATCGGTATTTTGTAGTAGTTAAGCCGAAAAGA
>NZ_LIRE01000030.1 GCF_001402795.1 Pseudanabaena sp. 'Roaring Creek' | reverse complement strand
TCTCAAAGCCCAAAAGTAAAAGCCTTGCTACGCAAGGCTTTTACTTTTGGGCTTTTAAAACTTGCCAGCTTAACTCGAATGGACTAAAAATTAGCGATCTTCTTCGGGTTTTTTTGTGATTTCGATCGCATTTTTACAACATCAACATCACAGGATCGAAGATTTGCGATCGCAACAGCAAAAAAATTTTAAAGCGATACTCATAACCATAGAGAAATACCTTTAGCGCACTAACAATCTCATTAACAATCTCATTAACAATCCTACTAACGCCATGATTCTTAATTCCCTAAACCAAGTTCGCTCGATCATGATTAATACAATCGCTGGTACCGAAAAAGCAATTATGTATTTAGGCAAAATCTTTGTCATCGATAAAGCCTATAACAGCCTCACCGATGCCATTGCAGGATGCCGAAGAGATCTAGACTTGGGCATGGCAATCTTGATCGTACCCGACGCTAACAAGTACTGCGTTTGGGTCGTCATTCCCAACGAGTTAATCGTCAATCCCTGCTAAATTCTATCAATGCTAACACGATCGTCAAAAACGAAACATTCTCCTTCCCAAACGCTTTCTTCTGGCGGAACTTCTTCAATATATTTGAGAATGCCACCCTTCAGGTGATATACCTCCCTAAAGCCCTGCGATAACATATAGGCACTAGCCTTTTCACAACGAATCCCTCCCGTACAGAACATAGCAACTTTTTGATGTTTTTCAGGATCGAGTTGCTCCTTGACGTAGTTAGGGAATTGTCCAAAGACTTCTATATTCGGATCGACCGCACCCTTGAACGTACCGAATTCAACTTCGTAGGTATTGCGCGTATCGATTACAATCACCTCAGGATCGGCAATTAAGGCATTCCAATCCTTTGGCTCCACGTATTTCCCAACTCGGTGTCTGGGATCGATATCGGGAACGCCTAAAGTTACAATCTCTTTTTTGAGGCGGACTTTCATACGTTGAAATGGAATCCCCTGACAATAAGATTCTTTATGCTCCAAATCTTGAAGGCGCGGATCGCTCCGCAGATAAGCTAATAGAGCATCGATAGCTTCACGTCTACCTGCGATCGTCGAGTTGATTCCTTCCTTCGCTAAAAGGATTGTGCCTTTTAATTGGCGATCGGCGCAAAACTGTTTGAGGGGAGCCTGCAACGATTCATAATCTGGCAAGTCTGTGAAATGGTAGAAAGCTGCCACTACGCAAAGCTCTGTACCAAGTTCCGTGCCAAGTTCCGTGCCAAGTTCTATATTTTCTTGAACATGACCTTGGGTGTTGTTGATAATTTGTGCTTGCAGACGATTTATTTGCTTGATCCTACTCATTTACTCACAAACTTACTAAAGCATCATTTCAATATACAACATTTGCCAGAGAAAGCTTGACTAAGCTTTTTTTGCTGTAATGCACGCACAACAAGTACTACAGGCTTTTTGATTTTTATGTTTAATTGCGCCTAGCTACCCCTATCCAAAAGTTTAATGTATCTATTGACAATTGTACCGTTCGTTCGGTATAGTAATTTCGTACTGAATGAACGGCATAAAACAAATTTCCTCGTTCCTTCTCACCGTTAAAAACTCGCCATTAAAAAACTATGATTAAGCTATACGGTCACGAAATATCGGGTAATTGTTACAAAGTAAGCTTGATGCTGTCGCTACTCAACCTTGATTATGAATGGGTTAGAGTCGATCTCCTGAAGGGTGAACAAAAGTCAGATGAGTATTTGGCAAAGAATCCCTTTGGGCAAGTGCCTCTACTGGTGGATGGGAATACGAATTTGGCGGATGCTCAGGCTATCCTTGTTTACTTGGCGCGAAAATACGGTGGCGAGCAATGGCTCCCGACGGATGCTCTGCTGATGGCAAGGGTAATGCGCTGGCTATCAACGGCAGCAGGTGAAGTGCGCCAAGGTCCTGAGAGTGCAAGGCTGTTCCATTTGTTTGGGGCAGGAACGAATATTAATATCGAACGAGCCACACAAAAGTCAATTTTCATTCTTCAGCAGATCGATCGGCATCTAAGTGAGAGACATTGGCTAGAATGCGATCGCCCCACAGTTGCAGATGTTGCCATCTATCCTTACCTTTCGCTCGCTAAAGATGGTAAAATCGATATCGAACCTTATTCTAACATCCTAAATTGGATGGAAAGAATTAAAGAGCTTTCAGGCTATATTCCAATGGCATAACGATGAATAGAATCTTGGCAATCTCTGTTAGTCTTAGATCGCAATCTACGAGTAAAGCTGTATTACAAGCTTTCTTTATTCTGCTCTCTTAATTCATGAGGAGTTAAATTATGCCCCGTCAATTTGGTACGATCGCTTTTACTCCAGCAGTACGAGCAATGCAAGAGAGAATGGGTTCTCGCGAGAATTACCAGCGCTTTGTCGATCAGGGTGCCGATAACAATACCGTTACTCCCGACATAGCAGAATTTATTGCTAGTATGGAGGGCTTTTACCTTGGTACGGTCACTGCCAATGGGTATCCTTATATTCAGTTTCGTGGTGGTAAGGCGGGATTTTTAAAGATTCTTGACGAGCGAACTCTGGGGTTTGCCGATTTTCGCGGTAACGTTCAATATATTTCCGTAGGGAATCTTTCGGAAAATGATAAAGCCTTTTTATTTTTGATGGATTATCGCCACCGTCGCCGCCTCAAGATTCTCGGACGCGCTCGCATTGTCGAAAACGATCCTACAATTCTCTCGCAAGTAAAAGATCCCAGTTATGCAGCAGTAGTAGAACGCGCAATCGTATTTGAGATTGAGGGTTGGGATTGGAATTGTCCACAACATATTCCTATGCGCTATTCCCAAGCAGAGGTGGATGTGCTGCTGGCAAAAATCCATGAATTAGAAGATCTTCTACCATAGGGATGATTGGCGGCGCTTTACGCCGCCAATCATCCCTATGGTTTTGTACCCTACACAAATTTTCAAAACATGAAAATTAAAAGCATTTTGAGTAATATTGTCTTGTATGGGCGATCGACATGGCAGATCGTCAAATCTCGCCTACAACCCAAAAAAGGCTTAAATGATATTCTGAACTATCGGTATATCTCAGATCGATTGG
The DNA here is from genome assembly GCF_001402795.1 of Pseudanabaena sp. 'Roaring Creek'. Taxonomy (GTDB): domain Bacteria; phylum Cyanobacteriota; class Cyanobacteriia; order Pseudanabaenales; family Pseudanabaenaceae; genus Pseudanabaena. Next base: position 8,849 of record NZ_LIRE01000030.1, on the reverse strand, counting down.
CGACAAGCGGACAACCAACTGCTGAGGAATTCTCCTTGATTTACCATGCAGGGTATCAAACGGTTCTCAACTTAGCGCCCCCCAATGCCTCCAATGCTTTGCCCAATGAACCAGCGATCGTTAGTGGTTTAGGAATGGATTATATTAATATTCCCGTAGTTTGGGATAGCCCTACATTAGCTGACTTTACTAAGTTTTGTGATGTGATGCAAGCGCATAGGGAAAGACCGATCTTCGTTCACTGTGCCATGAATATGCGGGTTTCAGCGTTTGTTTATCTCTATCGTCGCTTGATCATGGGTGTCTCAGAGCCAGAAGCCTATCAGTTAATGACGACTATCTGGCATCCCAACGAGACTTGGCAGCAATTTATCGAAAATGCGATCGCCTCCTACAGCAGTTCGCCTTGAAATTTTGGCATTGAAATTTTAGAACTTTCTATTAACTTTCTATCAATATTAAAAAAACTATGGAAACTAAGCCCCCACTCCCTCCTTTTACGCTCGAAACCGCCAAAGCCAAGGTACAGGCAGCAGAAGATGCATGGAATACCCGCGATCCTGAACGAGTCGCCCTTGCCTATACAGAAGATTCAGAATGGCGGAATCGATCGGAATTTTTGAACGGACGGGATGCGATCAGAGACTTCCTAAAACGCAAATGGGCAAAGGAACTGGACTATCGTTTGAAGAAAGAGCTTTGGTGCTTTATGGATAATCGGATTGCCGTGCGCTTTGAGTATGAGTGGCACGATGAAGCTGGTTCTTGGTATCGTGCTTATGGCAATGAGAACTGGGAATTTGCAGAAAATGGTCTGATGATGCGTCGATTTGCTAGCATCAATGATTTACCAATTCAAGAGTCAGAACGAAAATTTCGCTGGGAGCGTTAATTGTCATCATAAGCTTGACTGTATAATTTTTTGGCGTTGCTTCCACATGTTATGACGTTGATTCCATTCACTAGTTTTTATTTGGGATTTCTTTTTTCTCAAATAATCATACCAAGCTCCAATTATTTTTTTGCGCACTTCTAGATCATGAAAATTTTCATGGTTTTCAAGGAGATGATCTGGGACAGTGCTCTCTGACTTACCAGATTCTATAGAGATTAAATCCATAAGCATACCTAAAGAGAGAGATAAGGAACGATTGAATTCCTTTTCACTAGAAGATTTCGCAAGATGCTGGTCTACAATTAAGTATAAGTTTTCATAGCTTGAATATGAAGAAAGTACTCCTGATGCTCTTTGACTGAGAAATAGCTTGTTGTCTAATGCTGCGAATGAAAGAATTTCAATAATCTCGTCTTTCGATAAATCGTCTTTTTGCTCCAGTTGCTCAACTCGCTGTAATCTTCTATCTGTTTCAGTAGGCTGATTTATTGAAACTTGGCAAGAGTTGAGGAAAATAGATAATGCTATGACAAAAACAATGTCTAATTTTAGTTTTCTATCCATAAACTTGACAGAGTTGCTTGCGTTCGACTGCGGCTCTTATTATTTCAACTTTACCTGTAAGTGGACAATACCAGTATTTTTTTCATAGTATTTTTTTTTAATTATTAAAATTTTGGTGGATAAATTTTACGTTGAATCATTTTAGTCTTGTCTGCATCCCAATCGTTTTTTATCCATTTATTGGAAACTTTTTCCCAGAAAAAAATTTGAGAATTATCAGTATTATAAACCCAAGCTCTATCATTTTCATCCCAAGCAATCTTAATGTTGAGATAACCCACAAAATCTGAATCTTTATCTTCATATATAAGGTTATTCTGTTTGTCGTGTATTGATACAAACCAGAGGTATCTGGGATTTTCACGAGAGTCATCATTTTTAGATTTGACAGTTGCCTTTAGGATGTATACCCCAGATGGAGCAACAAGTACTTTCTCTCCTGAAGTAATATCACCACATGATTGAATAAGAATAGCTATAAGGAATAGAAACTTTAAGAATAAAGACTTATGAATTTTTTTTAGCATAATACATATGGGAAATAATTATACAGGTAAGGGAAATTCGACAGTCCAAATATTCTCAAGTTGATCAAATTTAGGAATCGGCTCTGAGGAATTTGGCTTGATAGCTCTCCATGTAGCAATCGAAGCAGCAACTTTTACGGAATCCTCTGTAGTATCAACTTCAGTTCCTATAACTTTGCTGACTTTTACTAAGTAACTATCACTACTTGTTAGTGATTTAAGATGATCTAGGGTTTGATAAACACCATCGATTGCCGCACTAATCCAATCATTATGAGTTCTTGAATTAACCTCGCCCTTTTCTCTATCTACCTGTTGTCCTATATGATCGATTAAGTTTTCTCCCGTTAAAGAGGGTTCAACTACTACAAAAACATATGCAAAATACCCAACACCATTTTTTACCTTGGCTAATTTGTATTCACCAATCATCTATCTTACCACTCTATCTAGACATCCTGAATAAAGAGAATACATCTTTCTGGAAGTAATGTTCTGTTCCAACAGTTTGGTAGGATGCGTTAATGAAATGTAAAGCACATTTTTTATGAAATGAATAGACAATCATAAACCTATCAACAAGCAAGAGGCGATTTTACCTATGGAAGGAATGGAGCGTAGGATGCGATCGCACCAGTTCCATTGCTGTGAGTGATATTGGTGAGGCGATCGCGATCGTCGTAGGTGTTATTTGTCTGAGCGACAAGATTATTGTCACTGTATCGATATTTGTTGGTGACTTGACTAATCGCATTGTAAGCATAGTCCACCCGCTTATTGCCCTGAGCATTTACAGTCAAGCGATTTAACGCATCATATTCACGGGTAGTCGCGATACCAAGACTGCCATTGATAGTGTCGGTCATCGATAACACATTGCCAACATTGTCATAGCTATAGCTCATGATCGTCGTGGGAAGATTAGGAGTCCCTTCGTTACTGACAGCCAGCATCCTACCATCAAGGTCATAGGTATAACTGTAGGTGCTGTCTCCGCAGTAGCCAACTGGCGAGCCGATGGGAAGGTTTCGGCGAGGAATTTGCAGGTGTTGTCAAAGCTCATTGATGGATTTTATCATTTTGAGCTTTTTTTGAAGGCTTGTGGGATTAGCCTTATTGTCGGTTTAGCTGGGATCGCAAGATAACAGGAAAAGTAAGAATGAAACGCGGGTTCCAAGTCATTTTTGCGTAAGTCCTAATTTAATTGATAAGACCAAATTCTTCACGAAAGAATTTTAGCGACTCTTCCGCAGAGTTGGCTATTTCAGGATTTTGTGACTCCAATAATTTTCTGTAAAATAAAACTGGACTTTTTGATTCCATAGTAGATCTAATGAATCTCCCCTCTTCAGGATCTTCTAACAAATAAAAATATCTACTAAAGGTATTCTCAATCTGAAAATAGTCTTGCCTATCAACAATAAGATATGAAAAATTACTAAGTCTAGCAAGTATATCTAGAAAAGCGCTGAGTCCTATTCTTGCTGTTACTTTGCTCAGTACCCATATAATTGGCATTAAATTTGGAGTTGGGTTTAAAATCAACACTTCACTGATCGCGTTAACAATATCCTTCTGCTGGGATTCAGTAAATCTTAAAGATAAATAAGGCTCTGATAATAATTGTTTTTGAGTCTCCAATGCAATGTTGGTATTATTAATTAAAAATACATCTGCAAAAAGAACTATTGCATTAGCTATGGAGTCTTCGTTATTTGACTTCAACTGCTCTATCAAGTCTAGAATTAATGGATTCATTGTTTTGAATAATCTGATTTCTAAAATGACCTCAAGTTACGTCCTCGCTTATTTTCGAGTTCAACTCTATATTCTCTTCTTTTATTATCTTTGTCTGGTGAACCCTTGGCTATATTCTCACCTGTTCCATCCCATTGATAGGTGTAAAGCGTTCTTGCTCTGTCATCAGTACCACCGTTAGATTGCACTGTAGCCATATACTGAGTTATTTCTGACATACCTCTTATGAAACTTGTTTCATTCTCTTTCGGAAACCATGGCGCTTTTGTAGGGTAAGTATAGAATAATTCTAACAAAGCATTGTTCATTTGACTAACTCTTACTCCAACTATTGAATTATTCCTCACTGGAACCTGATGAGTGTTTGTATATCCTTTTTGCAGTTGTACAATCATTTGATTTTCACCTTTAGGATCATCCTCCTCACAAATATTTGGATTGGGTATGTATGGTTTATTGGGAGTAGGAAATGGATTAGGATTTCGTTTCTTATTAGCTTGAGGTATTGGTGTTAGTTTAGGACTGGGAGAAGGTGTAGGGGCTGGCTTTATATTCTTCGATGCTTGAGGATTGGAGGGGAAATAATCGTCATCAGCAGTAGGTTGCGTAAATGCGAAGAAGGTTGTCGCGAATGCCGCTACTGGAGCTACAAAACGCCCAATCAAAGCTAATCCACTTAGCAATCCAGATCCCGATCCAATAGCTTTCGCTCCTGCTACTGCGGCTCTCACTCCTACTACTGCGGCTCTCACTCCCGCCAAACCTGAAGGATCATTGTATCCAATGGGAGAATTAAACACATAGCGATAGAGATTAGTATCTTCGCCTTTGAAACTAATCGGATCTTCAGAAATAAACTTCCCAGTAAAGGAATCCAAATATCTAGCGCGGTTATACTGCAAGCCAGACTCAGCATCCAACTCCCTCGCCGTATAGCCATACCTAAACACCACCGACTCATCAGTCTGACTAGTGACACCACCAAACGCATCATAAACAATATGATTTAGCATCGTACCCGAATCATCAACGATATCCCTCACACTACCAAGATGATCAGTCAAAGCCCAGCGAACATTGCCATTACTCTCATCCGCCTCAATCTGGTCAACACCATTACCAAACAAATAGCGATGATTGACATTCCCATTCTCATCAAAGATTAAATCGATATTCTGGTCACGACCATAGACATAGCGCTCCGTCACCGCAGCAAGAGAACCATCTCCATCTGTATCAACTGTCTTCGCAATACGCTGATTGTATACATCATAGGTATATTCAGCAGTTCTGATAATCTCACCAAGATCATTCTTAACGGTGATACCCGTCAATCTATCCCTAATATCCCAACGATATTCCATCACCTCATTAGTCGATTTATCAGTGCGCTTAGTTCTATTACCTACGATGTCATACTCATAGAGATATTTATTGTCCTCCAAGAGACGATTATTTACACCCGTGACATAGCCATCATTAGTTCTATTCCCATTGCTGTCATAGCTATAACTCTCATTGTCTTGAAAATCATATTCACCTGAAACTAGCTGATTGGTGTCGTCATAGGTATAACTAGAACTGCCATCATTGCTAGTGACATCAGTGATTCTGTCGCCTTGATCATAGGTTTGGCTGTAGGATGCGATCGCACCAGTTCCATTGCTGTGCGTGATATTGGTGAGGCGATTGAGATTGTCGTAGGTGTTATTTGTCTCGGCAACGAGATTATTGTCACTGTATCGATATTTGTTGATGACTTGATTAATCGCATTGTAAGCATAGTCCACCCGCTTATTGCCTTGAGCGTTAACAGTCAAGCGATTCAACGCATCATACTCACGGGTAGTCGTGATACCAAGACTGCCATTGATGGTGTCGATCATCGATAACACATTGCCTACATTGTCATAGCTGTAACTCATGATCGTCTTGGGAAGATTAGCAGTCCCTTCGTTACTGACGGACAACATCCTACCATCAAGGTCATAGGTATAACTGTAGGTGCTGTCTGGATCGGTGATTTGGGTGAGTTCACCTCCAATGCTATTGATGCTGACTCGTCTCGTTTGATTGGCTTGGCGATCGCGTAATGATACTAATATCTTTCTAATTAGACTTGGGGTGATCGCTTTGATTTTGTAGTTTTTCGCACTCTAGGCTGTTTTGTAGCGAGTTTTTGCAGCTTTTCGATTTGCTTTAGGGTTAGTCCTGTGAATTCTGCGATCGCTTCTACAGGAAGGTTGGAACTTAGCATTTTTAAGGCGATTTGGTTTCTTTCTTCAGCCTTTCCTTTCGTCAAAAACCTTTCGTTAAACCTTCGGCTTTGCCTTTGGCTATGCCTCTAGCCTCGCCTTTGGCTATGCCTTCGAGCAAGATTTCTTGATAAATTACTGATTCTTTCATAATTTCGCTCTTTAGTAATCTTTGGATGATTTCTTTGTTTAGCGCTATACCCGATATTATAGCGGTCGATGCTGCGACGTTGCTTTGGGTCGTTTTATCGGTGATGTTTTCGATTTGTTGGGCGACTTGTCTTAATGTTTCTTCGGGGTTGTTGGTGTTGGATAGTGGGGCAAACGGTAGCAAGCCTTGGTATTGCTGAAATGTTTCGGTGGGTTGCTCCCAGAGGTGGATGACTTGGAAGTGATGCGTTAGTTCACCTATGCTAAATGTGGTTTCGTTGACTAGGGTTGATTGGCTGGGGGTGAGGTAGATGACGACTTGATGGATTTGTTTTTCTGGAAATTTGCGATATAGGCGTAGTCGGTAGTCTGCCATGCGGAAGGGGATGTTTTTGTTTGGCTCAGTTTGGAATGGAGTATTAGTTCTGCTGATTCCAAAAATATAACGGAGTCGGCGCGGATTGGTTCAAGCAGGAGTTCGGATGGTTCAAGTTTGGTGAGGTTGATGGGACTTCCCAATAGCCAACTGGCGAAGTCGCTGGGGAAGGTTTCGGCGAGGAATTTGCAGGTGTTGTCAAAGCTCATTGCTGGATTTTATCATTTTGGGCTTTGTTTGCATGATTTTTGCGATCGGGCTTCTATACTCGAAACAATCCTAAGAAAATTAATTACTCTACTTTAGGTTGAAATACATACATACCTTTACGATCAATATAAGAAGCATCAATTGCATCATCGAAATCATTATAGTCATAAGAATATTCTTCACTCTTGATTCCAATACTTTGGCTTGGGTCTCTTACTGATGCTAGCCCTCCTCTAAAATTTAATGCTTTACTGAATCTATAGGGAATAATTAACTTGCCATTTCTATCAATGTACCCCCAAAGATCTTTAATTTTAACTGCCGCTAAATCTTCAGAAAAAGAATTACAATATCTATAAATATTAGGTATCTCAAATTTACCAAATTTATTGATATATCCACATTTACCGTCTAATTCTACAGCAGCTAATCCGCCTGAAAAATGAGACGCTTGATCGAATAAGAAAGGAATCACTAAATTTTGATCTTTATCAATATAGCCATAATTTCGACGATCTTTAAATTCATCTTGAATTGTATTTGAAACTACGGCTAAACCTTCTGAGAAAGAATCTGCCCTTAAATATTTTGAAGGAATTACAATTTCACCTTTTGTATTAATAAATCCATATTTTGATTTTTCTTCACGATTAGCAAATACAGCTAGACCTTCTGAGAATTCGTAAATATCTCCAAAAAATGGACTTGGTTGAATTACTACTTTTCCATTAGTATCAATAACTTCAAGTTTTACATCGTTGTTTTCAGAAGTGTGCACGGTTGCCAATCCCTCGCTAAAGTTGCGTGGAAATCCATTAGCATCGCTACTATATTTCGCTCCAATTACAAACCATCCAGACTCATTAATATATCCCCAATATGCTCTCACTGAAAAAATACTATCAACCCTAACTGGAGCTAATCCATTATTAAATTTCCCAACATTAAAAAATATTGAAGATATAGCTATTTTCCCTTCTTTATTTATAAACACGCAATTTTCTTCGCGAAATTCCTGTGAAGGCTTTTCACAAACAGGTGCTAATCCATTATGAAAATCATCTTTTAAGTATTGATATGGAGACGATTTTTCAATTTTAATTATCGGCTTTCCATTTATATCTATGAACCCTGTAAAATCTTTATTTTTTACTCTAAACAAATTCTGTTCGGACATATTGTCAAGCCTATTAATAGAAATGATTCCATGATTATCAAATGTATTGTATATAGAAAATATCACAATAAGTAATGTCAAAAATATTACAACTAACTTAATTAAAATTTTCATCGGATTGACTTCAATTTACTTAACAACAAGCTCACCAAATTTTTTCACCGTTGGGTAAGTCAGGGTGTTCAAAACTGATCTACCAAAAGACTTGAAAGCAGATAAATTATCTTGAGGATTGGGCTTTGGAATAAAATTATCTGTAACAAGAATAGATTTTCTATTGATAAAGTTTCTTACTCGCCTAGCTATAGATTTAGTCTCTTCGTCTTCATTTGTATCACTATCAAAATAATTTCCTTCTTTGACAGTAACGCAACCTGCTGACGAATTCCCATAGGAATGAAGTCGATATCCAAATCTGCCATTATATTGATCAATATCGTCTCTTGGAATAGAATCATGACGATCTAAGCGATAACCATAGTCAGGATCGATAGCAAATTCTAAAATATCATATACTCTTGGTGGAACACCGCCAAAGTCTCTAATATGAGTCAAATCTCGTCTGTTGACATAGCCAGTGTCTAAAATAGCGTGAACTGTTCCTTTTTTGCCGTTCTTCCTAAATCTTTCTTCGGATCCTCCTCCTGAAAAAGCTTGTATTTGCAGTGTCTCAGAAGTTTCGCGATCTTTCAAAGTTAGAATTGCTGATCTGTAATCAAATACAGCTTGGATATTCCTAGGAGATCTTGCATTATCAGAAAGACTCCCACCATTTGAACGAGGGGCAATATTTCCAGAAGGATCATTAGTCGATTTATCAGTGCACTTAGAGCGTGTTTGAGAAGTTTTTGGCAATAAAAAAAGGTGAAAAAAGCTCCCAAAGGTATAGCCTGTCAATATACAAAAACAAAGACAGCCTTATGGAAGCAACAAAGAA
>NZ_LIRE01000332.1 GCF_001402795.1 Pseudanabaena sp. 'Roaring Creek' | reverse complement strand
AGCCAAGCCCCAAAAGCATGAGGTAACCCATTGGGTTACCTCATGCTTTTGGGGCTTGGCTTTTTACTTGAAGAGACGCATTGCCAATCGCATTGCCAATCGCATTACTTAACGTCGTAAATTTCTCCGAGACATTGCAATAAGCACAATTTTCTTTACATTTATTTAAGAAAATATCAGTAACATATGCTACCGTTTTGATAATTATATGTTATGGTTAGTATATGTAAACAATATGTAATTTATAAGGATATTAGTAATGAACGTAGTTCAAAGAAAAGCTGAAGCTGCCGCTAACCACAAAGCAAATCTATCTGCTTCGGTTAAACGTCGTATGGAAGTTGCTCGCGCTAATAATGATGCTGGATTGCTAAATATCCTCGAACAAGAAATGAAGCAACTAGGCTTAAGTTAAAAAGATCAAAAAAATCAAAAACAATAAAAAAGAGACATTTTATGTCTCTTTTTTATTGTTTTGATTTTTTTATTTATGACGCGCCGCCAAAAACTTCGATGTTTTCAAATAGGCAGGTGGGGGAAGCATGACCGACGCGAATCACTTGGTTTGGTTCTCCTTTCCCACAAAAAGGAGAACCATAGGCTTCAACGGTATCGCGATCGCCTACTTTAGCGAGACTACGCCAAAATTGGTTAGTAACACCCCGATAGTTGGGATTGCGGAGGGTTTTGGTAAGTTTGCCATTTTCGATTAGTTGGGCGTATTCACAGCCAAACTGGAACTTATTACGATAATCATCGATCGACCAAGATCGATTCGATTGCATGTATACGCCCCGCTCAATATTGCTAATCATCGCCTCAAAGGAATGTTCGCCAGCTTCTAGATTGATATTTGCCATGCGATCGATCGCAGGACGATTCCATGAGGTGGCTCTCGCATTAGCAACCCCCTTGATCCCCGATCGCAATTGACTTTCAGAACTCCCTAAGCCACGGAGGAGCTTTCCCTCTTGGATTAAATATTCCTTGGTCGCAGATATTCCCACATCATCAAAGGCATAGCTGGCAAATTCTCCAGCCATAGTCGGGTCAAAGGATACATTCATGATTGAAGATCCGTACTGCATCTTGCCAAAGTCTTCTAGCTTGACAAAGCTTCCGCCTGCATAGTTGCGCTCATCGCCTAGGATCCGATCTATTTCTAAGGGATGACCGATGCTCTCATGAATTTGCAACAACATTTGGTCGGGAGCAAGGACTAGGGATGTGGTTTCAGTGGGACATTCGATCGCGAAGAGGAGTTCAATTGCCTGTTCGCCAATGATTCTTGCTCTTTGTAAAAGGGTGTCTCGCTCGAATACCTCCACTCCGATTTGATTGCATCGGGCAAGTTGTCCTTTGTCTCCCCGTCTTTGAATAATTGCCCCCTCTTGAGCGGTTGCCGCATAGTCAGTGGCAATAACGAGAAATTTTTGATAAATATCCGAGCCATTGCTACTGACAAATTTGCTTTCGACATCAGTAATTACGGCATAGGCACTAGTTTTTACGATTCGATCAGAAACCTTTAAGGTGTCGCAGATCTCGATGAGGATTGCGTTGAGTTCTTTCGCATCGATCGCCTCCGATGGTTTGACAAATGGGGAAAAATATTGTCCGATCGCTTTTGGTCTTTGGGCGATCGTAAAGCGATACACAGCCCATTTTGCCGCATTTTTAGCGCGATCGTAGGCTTTCTGAGCCATGCGCTGAATATTGGTCAGATCGAGATTGTTGGTACTGGCATAGCCAAACTGCCCGTCCACTAATACTTCAATCATTACGCCGTGGGATTGACTGCGCCCGTTAGACTGGGGCTGGCGATCGCGCACATAACGAGTCGTATTAATTTCTCTAATTTCACGCAAGCCAATCCATTCCGCAGATGGTAGCTCGATGTGAGATAGGGCAACTTTGACATCAAACTTAAGATTAGGCTGCATGGATCTAATTTCTCGATTATTCTCTCTAAAAAGCTATTCTCTTTAACAATGATGACAAAAAAATAGATGACAAAAAAATAACAACAAAAATAGATGACAAAAAAATAACAACAAAAAACAATGAAGCAGAGGCTTGCTATACAAACCTCTGCTTCCATTAAGCGGGTGATGGGATTCGAACCCACGACATTCTCCTTGGCAAGGAGATGCTCTACCACTGAGCCACACCCGCATTTTTTGCGCCATTGCGTTTAGCGCTTTATTAATATGCCAAACATTGCCAACAATGTCAACTACTTTTTGAAAATTTCTTCGAGCTTTGCAACGCAAAGCTCAAATTCCCAGAGATGAATGGCGGCGCTTCGCGCTGCCATTCATCTCTGGGAATTTATGTCAATTCACGAAAGTGTTGTCACACTTTCGTGAATTAAAAACTAAACATAGTAAGGGTTTTTAAGTTAAGAAATGGCGTAGCCATTTCTTAACTTGGTATTAGTACTTGAAGCCATTTTTACGAGTATGGATGGCGGGCTCACCTTCACGAAGCCGCTCGCCTGCGGTGATGGTTGCCAAAATGACATTGTGATCTCCCGCATCAAGGCTACCTGTCACCATCGCATCAAGATAGGCGATCGCATCAGTTAGATAGGGTTGACCGCTAGGAGCCATTGCTGTCTCAATCCCCTCAAAGGGATCGGCATCTGGGGCAAAGCCCTTGGCAAAATGTCCAATAATTTTGCCTTGTCCTTTTTCCGCGATATTGACAACCAGAGGACTGCCAATGGTCAAGAAAGATTCAATAGGTCTGCCTTTAGCAACAATAATTGTTACCGAAGGGGGTTCAAACCCAGCTTGTTGAACCCATGAAGCTAGCATGGTTGCCGTTTTGCCATTTTGTTGAGAGGTGACAATAAACAAACCGCTAGGAATTGCACCGATCGCCGCTCCAAGTTGTTCGTCTTGAGAAATGGTAATAGTCATTATTTGAGTTAAATGTAAGTTAAATGATTGATAAATTGTTAAAAACTTGTTTTAGCTTAACCCACCAAGTAATACAAAGCTAAAAATGGCTAAGCCATTTTTAGCTTTGGAAACCCTTACTGGGTTTGGTTTTTAATTCACAAAAGTGTGACAACACTTTCGTAAATTGCACAAATCAAAACCCAAAAGATGAGTGGCGGCGCGAAGCGCCGCCACTCATCTTTTTGGTTTTATGCCTTAATCAAACCTTACGTTGCTATAAGTACCCC
>NZ_LIRE01000331.1 GCF_001402795.1 Pseudanabaena sp. 'Roaring Creek' | reverse complement strand
ATAGCTGTCGCCAGTCTTGTTAGGACAAAATTAAAACCCAAAATAGTGTTGCCGCGCAGAGCGCGGCAACACTATTTTGGGTTTTCAAAGCTCAAAATGGCTACGCCATTTTGAGCTTTGGTATAAGAGAAGGTTGGCGCGAAGCGCCAACCTTCTTTTTAGCTACTTAGAATTATGAAGAAGCAATAAACTTTGTTTGTTAGTTCTTGTATCATAGCTTCACAGTTTAATTGGCTTGATTGTCTAAAGGTGGCGAAAATGCAGAGGAAAATAGCTGTAAGGAGTCCGATCACCCATATTTTCAATAATGCATCGCGGGGGCTTGCCGTAGCCGCCATAAGTGGCTATCAAAAATTTATTTCACCCCATAAAGGCTTTTCTTGTGCTCATCGCGTTCTTTATGGATGTGAATCCTGTTCTCAATATTTTAAGAGGGTGATTGCGGAAGAGGGGATTACTACGGCGATCGCTAATGCAAAGGGAAGATTTCAAGAATGTCGGGAAGCTAATGAAATCTTAAAGGAAAAACGAGCTAAATGTAGGGCGCGGCAAAAGTATTATGCCAATCGAGATTATGCCAATCGAGCGATCGTTGTCATGGAAGCAGAAAACCCCGAAGAGCCAGAACTTCCTGAAGAACCAGAACTTCCTGAAGATTCTGAACTTCCCGAAGAACCCAGAGCCAAAAGAATCGGTGGTGGAAAGTGGGATCGCCAAAGGCAGTCTGAGGAAGGCGACCCATCTAATAATCTTAACGATACTAATAATGCTAATAATTGTGGCAACTGGGGGGATTGTAACGATTGCGCTAATTGTGTCGATATCCTTAATGTGATTCCCAGTGATTGCGGCAAAGATCTGCATAATTGTAATTCTTGCCCCGATTTAAGCTGTCCCGATCTCAACTGTGGTAGCGCTGACTGTTTTTCGGGAATGGATTGTAGTGGTTGCGGTGACTGCGGCAACCTCGATTGTGGTGGTGCTGACTGTGGTAGTTGTGGTTAAGAACCAGATGCAAAAGCTGTAGCTCAGGCTGCGCTACAGCTTTTGGGATTTTATATTTAATTGCGCCTGTCTACTTATACCAATTCCCAAAAGTGTAGCCACACTTTTGGGAATTGAAAACCAAACCCAGTAAGGGTTTTAAAATCACAAAATGGCGTAGCCATTTTGTGATTTGGTATTACACGGTTTTATGATGGGAGTAATCCCAAAAAGTTAAATCCTATGATCGACCATGATGTATTAATTATCGGAGGCGGGTTAGCTGGCTCTAGAGCTGCCTTGGCAGTTGCCCAAAACTATCCCCATCTCAGCGTGGGACTTATTTCCAAGGTGCATCCTATCCGATCGCATTCCGTCGCCGCGCAAGGGGGGATCGCCGCTTCTCTGCAAAATGTCGATAATGACGACTGGCTTACCCATGCCTTTGATACGATCAAAGGCTCCGACTATCTTGCCGATCAGAATGCTGTCCGCGTTTTGACCCAATCCGCTCCTGACGTAATTATTGATTTGGAACATTTGGGGGTTTTATTCTCGCGCGCCGATAATGGCAAGATCGCCCAGAGAGCATTTGGAGGACATACCAACAGTCGAGCCTGTTACGCCGCCGATAAAACGGGGCATGCGATTTTGCATGAATTGGTCATGAATTTACTGCGATTGGGGGGCAAGATTTACCAAGAATGGTATGTAATGCAGTTGATTTATGAAGGGGGAAATAATGGACAAGAGATCAAAGGATTTGTTGCCTATAGCCTTGAAACTTCTGAAATAGAGGTGTTTCGGGCAAAGGCGGTACTGATGGCTACGGGGGGCTATGGCAGAGTATTTAACACTACTTCTAATGATTTTGCCTCAACGGGTGATGGTTTATGTTTGACAGCAAATATTGGACTGCCCTTGCAGGACATGGAATTTGTGCAGTTCCATCCCACGGGGTTATACCCTGCGGGGGTGCTGATTTCTGAGGCTGTAAGGGGTGAGGGAGCTTATCTGATTAATGATTTGGGCGATCGCTTTATGGCAAATTATGCGATCAGCAAAAATCGCATGGAACTCTCGCCCCGCGATATTACTTCGCGCAATATTGCTTGTGAGATCGCGGCTGGTCGGGGGATAAATGGCGGTAACTATGTGCATCTGGATGTACGTCATTTAGGGCGAGAGAAGATCCTCAGTCGCATTCCCTTTGCCCGCGAAGAGGGCTTGCGTTTAGCGGGAGTGGACTGTATCGATAGTCCTTTGCCCGTGCGTCCCACGGCTCATTATTCTATGGGGGGGATTCCCACAAATATCGATTGTCAAGTAATTGGTACAGATAGCAGAGCGATCGCTGGCTTTTTTGCGGCGGGCGAATGTGCTTGCTTATCGGTGCATGGTGCCAACCGATTGGGTGCAAACTCGCTTTTAGAATGTGTCGTCTTTGGTAAAAGGGCTGGCGAGCAATTGGGAGCCTATGTCAGCGATCGCGCTATACCCCAACTCGATCCCCTTCAATATATAGCCGATGCGGAGGCTAAGCTCAAAGGACTGTTATCGCAACGAGGTAATGCTCGCATTGCCGATATTCGCCAACAGTTGCAAGATACGATGACCGAGCATTGTGGCATTTATCGGGACGATCGCCGTTTAAGGGAAGGTTTAGCCAAGCTACAAGTCCTACGCGATCGCTACGAACGCGATCTTTGGGTAGACGATCGCGGTTCGGTATTTAATATGGAAATGATGCAGGCGATCGAACTAAAGAGTTTGCTGACGGTGGGCGAGATTATTATGTCTAGTGCTTTATCTCGGAAAGAGAGTCGTGGGGCGCATTCTCGCGATGATTATCCGCAGAGGGATGATGCCAAATACCTCAAACATACGCTCGGTTACTTAGAAATGGGGCGGGTTAAAACGAGCGATCGCCCCGTGGACATGAGTTTACAAACCATTGATCGCGATCGGTTTACTCCCCAAGAGCGCAAGTACTAAGTAGTTAAGCGCAATTAAATATAAAGCCCAAAAACCTGTAGCACGCACGCTGCGCGTGCGCTACAGGTTTTTGGGCTTTAATTATGTCAATCGCTACTTATAGTACCAAGCTAAGAAATGGCGTAGCCATTTCTTAGCTTGGTATTATAAGTAGCGATTGACATGACATGAATTGACCTAGATAGTGAGAGAATCGTAAACCAAGATAAATATAATGTTTGCGGTTTCTAAGATCATGTAGATACCCTAGAAACCGCGATAAGCTGGGAATAGATTGTGCTGACATTTTGGGCAACCTATTCCTAAAAGTTT
Source organism: Pseudanabaena sp. 'Roaring Creek' (assembly GCF_001402795.1). GTDB lineage: Bacteria > Cyanobacteriota > Cyanobacteriia > Pseudanabaenales > Pseudanabaenaceae > Pseudanabaena. Next base: position 1,007 of record NZ_LIRE01000331.1, on the reverse strand, counting down.
GCTAGTTTTGCGGGTGAAAGATTAATTGTGGCGATCGACGAATTTAAAAAACTGCTTGATCTAGGCGTAAATGCATGGAATCAATGGAAAGAGACTCATCCCGATATTCGTGGGGTCGATCTTAGCGAAATTCTGCTAGAGGGAATCGATCTCTCTGGAATTGACTTCAGCATGGTTAACCTACGTGGGGCAAAGTTTCGAGGAGTTAATCTCAACTCGGCAAATCTCCGTGGGGCTGATATGAGCATGGCAAATTTCCGAGGCATAAATTTAAGTGGGGCAAACCTCAGTTCAGCTCACCTCAGTATGATTTGTCTGAGTGAAGCGAATCTCAGTCAAGCAAATCTCAGTGGAGCCGATCTTCGTGGCTCTAATCTCCGTCTGGCTAATCTCGATCGCGCCGATCTATCTACAACTAAACTGAATATGTCCTGCCTAAATGGAATTAGCATGATCGGGGCGAGTTTAATCGGTTCCAATCTCAGCCGTGCAGAGTTGAGAGAAGCAAATCTAGCGGGGACAGATTTTAGTCGTGCTAATTTAAGCGAAGCCGATCTCTCCCACAGCAATCTCAATGTTTCAACTCTGGTCGGAGCGGACTTGATTGGGGCAACTTTAATGGATATTGACTTGAGCGAGTCAAACCTATCTCGAGCCAATTTGATCGGAGCCAATCTCTATCGAGCAAACCTCTGCGGCTGCGATCTGATCGGAGCCGATCTCCGTGGGGCAAATTGTAGTGAAGCCTATTTTATTGGTGCTGATTTAAGTCGTGCCGATCTCAATCGTGCTGAGTTCACCAGTGCGAATCTCAGTAAAGCCAATTTTAGCGGTGCAAATACGGAAACTGCCGATTTTAAAGGCGCGATTTTGCCAGATGTTTGGTAGTAACAACCAAAGCTGTCGCCAAGTGTATTAGGACATAAACCCCAAGAATTGAGTGGCGGCGCGAAGCGCCGCCACTCAATTCTTGGGGTTTTGTCCTTATTCAAGTGACTGTAGCTATA
>NZ_LIRE01000330.1 GCF_001402795.1 Pseudanabaena sp. 'Roaring Creek' | reverse complement strand
TTACTTATATAAGGAGTAACATAACATTTTGAGAAAATCTTCAAATTAAAAATCACAAAATTAAAAATCACAAATAATGCTGACAGTTTATTTCACCATCGGTTTGCCTGCTTCTGGAAAGTCTACATGGGCAAAGAATAAAGTCGATAAAGCGCCCAATAGTATTAAGCGCGTCAATAAAGACGAGCTTCGCGCCATGCTGGATAATTCCTATCACTCAAAAGGAAATGAGAAGTTCGTTCTCGATATTCAAGATCAAATTATTAGAACGGCTCTAGAGAACGGAAAGCATGTCATTGTCGATAATACGCATCTATCGCCCAAGCATGAAGCCAGAATCAGAGATTTAATCAAAGGTTTGGCAGTTTTAGAAATAGTAGACTTCCGCCATGTGCCTCTAGAAACTTGCATTGAGCGGGATTTAAAGCGCTTTAATTCGGTAGGTGAGAAGGTGATTCGCGATATGTATAACCAATTTATTGCTCCACCTAGAGCAGCTAAACCCGCCCATAATCCAGATCTGCCCGATGTAATTCTCTGCGACCTTGATGGCACGATCGCTTTAATGGGCGATCGCAATCCTTTTGATGCGGCTAGGTGCGAGCAGGATTTGGTGAATGAGCCTGTGCGATCGATTTTAGAAACTTGTGGCAAGATGGTGATCTTTGTCTCTGGGCGAGAGGATAAATACAAGCCACAGACTCTCTCATGGCTAGAAAAGCACAATATTTCTTTTGATGGTCTGTATATGCGAAAGTCGGGTGATATGCGTAAAGATAGTATTGTCAAGAAAGAAATTTATGATGAGTTTATTCTTGATAAATACAATGTAGCGTTTGTCCTCGACGATCGCGATCAGGTAGTCAGAGTTTGGCGCGATCTGGGTTTAACTTGTCTACAAGTTGACTACGGTGATTTTTAAAGCTGTGATAATCTTTTTAAGATCAATCGACAGTTTAGCCGAGCAATTTAACAAAGAGCATTTACCAAGATTTATTACGAGTCGGCAAGGTGATGCATTATTGCCATCTAAGGCTGACTGGGAAAGCATACGGAAAACTCTCTATCTACAGTCTGTACCCAATAGTCGGGTTATAGCAGTGACCAGTTATGTTAGGACAAAAACAAACCCCAGAAGATTGTTGCGGCGCTTCGCGCCGCAACAATCTTCTGGGGTTTATGTCTTCACTTATTTGGCTATAGCTATAATTAGAGCCGCCGCCGAACAGATGATTGGGGTTCTGAAGATGAATTCCTAAGAGCCTTGGATGGACTGGAAGATTGAATTTAGTCGAAATGTGATTAAGGATGCTCAAAAACTAAAGGATATTTCTCAAGACACATCAATATCAAACATCGTTTTGTTCATTCAGTCAATGAGGAAACTAAAACCGTTCGAGTTATTTCAGTATGATCACTTCTCAATCTATCACGACGCTTCCTTCGGATATAGTTTCATCAGGGCTTGCACCTGCTCGGCATGATAGGAACTGCGCGTAAGCGGCGAAGAAACCACTTGCAAAAATCCCATTTCTTCACCAGCAATGCGCCATGCTTCAAACTGCGCAGGTGTAACAAACTCATGCAAAGTCAAATGCTTAGCGGAAGGTTGGAGATATTGACCGATGGTGATGATGTCGCAATCTACTGCTCGCAAATCACGCATTACTTCTCTTACTTCCTCATCGGTTTCGCCCATACCTACCATAATTCCTGACTTGGTATAGACCCAAGGCGCTATTTCACGGGCGCGGCGTAGGAGTTCCAAACTGCGCTGGTAGTCTCCCTGTGGACGAACACGGCGATAAAGTCTTGGCACAGTTTCGGTATTGTGATTCAGCACATGGGGACGAGCGGAAAGAATCGTTTCTAATGCTTCCCAATTAGCACAGAGATCGGGGATGAGAAGCTCGATCGTGGTCTGTGGCATCAATTTACGAATCTCTTCGATGCAGCGTACAAATTGCGAAGCGCCACCATCGGGCAAATCATCACGATTAACAGAAGTGACTACGACATGCTTCAAATTCATCCGCCGTACTGCTTCTCCGAGGTTAATCGGTTCCATCGGATCGAGGGCTTGGGGCTTCTTTTCAAAATCAATATCGCAGTAGGGACAGGCACGGGTGCAAGCGGGTCCCATAATTAAAAATGTGGCAGTACCTTGGTTAAAGCATTCGCCAATATTTGGGCAAGATGCTTCTTCGCACACAGTATTTAGCCCCAAGTCGCGCAGGACTTCTTTGACATTGCCAACGCGCTCCCACTGTGGGGCTTTTACTCGCAACCAATCTGGTTTGACCACCATAAATTTATCTAAATTTAACTTTTATTTATTGTTGATGCAATTTTTGTCACCTTTTGTATTCTAACATTACTAGATATAGCGTTGAGCAATTCGCAACTGAGGAGAATTGCATATGAAGCTCAGAATGTTGTTACTTTTCTTTATTTCAGTTTTTAGTACATTCTTTGCCGCGATCGCCCATGCCCAAAATATCGATTTACGTCTACCTACTAAACGATTACATTCTCTAGATGAGCTACCCAAAATATTTGAGAATAAGTATGAACTCACTAACTTTCTAGAAGATTTAAGTGGTATAACCAAGTTTGATGATTTAGGAACAAATTTATCACTTGGTCTGACAAGTAAAGATATTGCTCGGATGATTGCGCCTCATGAAGATGCAGAACTTGCGATCGCTGTTAGTACTAAAGCATTTCCTCATCGATTAAACAGCTATATTGTTATTGCCTGTTTTGCTCGAACAAAAAGTGAATACAATCGAGTGAAAGCAGGTACACGCAGAACGTGTAGAAAAAAAGACTACGGACGAGATGATGTTGTATACCTAGGATTAATAGAATACGATCCCATAAAATCCAAACCAAATTTAATTGCTAAATCACTTGAAAATCAGATAAATTGGGATTTCACAACCTACAAACAATTTAGATCTCTCGACCGACTAAATATAGACCATCTGCCGCGTGGAGATTACGAACATTTCGATTTTGCTCCGTTTAAAATAAGCGATGCTCAGACTGCTTTTGGTTTGCGTGTAACTCACTCAGAAATCTATTCTGGTGGTCATGGTTATTTTGAAGATCTTGCGCTTTTCATAGTCGATAACAATCGGATAGTTAATATATTCTCTGAACCTATGTACTTCAATAAAAATATAGCAGGGGCATGGAACAAAAATGGAACTCGTCAGCATTCTCTTTATGAAGATGAGAACGTTCTGGTAGTTTTACCAAGTCAAACAGATGGCTACTACGATCTGCAAATAAAATCGCTACATAGCGATTGGCAGAGAGCTTTTTTCTGGAATGCTTCCCAAAAGCGTTACCTACCCTTTGAATGAAATAAATTTATCTATCTTTTACAAGTTGTTCAAGTTTCGTAGCATCTTATATTCTAACATTACTAGATATAGCGTTGAGCAATTCGCAACTGAGGAGAATCAACTATGAAGCTAAGAATATTGACACTTTTCTTTATTTCAGTTTTTGCTACATTCTTTGCTGCGATCGCCTTTGCTGAAAATAACGATCTAATCCCACCCCCAAAACATGCACAAAATCGTAGTGAGGTAGCAGGATTATTCGAGAATAAGTATGGATTCGCTCATTATTTGGAGCTATCAACTGGTATTTACAAGTCAGATGGTTTAGGAACAAATCTGCCTAAAGGTCTAAGTACTAGGGATATTGCTCGGCTGCTTGCTCCTAATGAAGATTTAAACCTTGCAATATTAGTTGGAGCCAAAGCCTTTCCTTATCGTTTGAATAGTTATATTGCCATTGTGTGCTTTGCCAAAGATGAATATGAATATAATAAATACAGGTCTGAAATAAAATCTTCCGAAAAAATATGTGATAAGAAATCTTATGAACGTGATGATGTTGTTTATTTAGGATTAATAGAATATGACTCCATAGGCTACAAGCCTAAATTAATTGCTAATTCACTTAAAGTCGAGACAGGTTGGTATTTCATAAGCCAAAGACAATTTAGAAATTGGAATGCAAAATTCAGGTTCCCAGACCCTACAAATAACGCTCTCCTGCCAAATGGCAAGTTTAAAGAATTTGACTTTGCTCCGTTTCAAATAAGCAATACCCAGTCAGCCTTTGGATTGAGAGTTGGAATGTTTCAAGGTTATTCTGGTGGCGGCGGCTATTATGAAGTTCTTGCTCTTTTTATAGTTAACAATGGTCAAATCGTTAACATTCTTGCTGAGCCAATATATTTTTGGCAAGATCAGGCTGGAGATTGGAATAAAGATGGAACTCGTCAGCATTACCTTTACGAAGGAGAGAATATACTTGTTGTTCTACCTAGTCAGACAGATGGGTATTACGATCTGCAAATAAAAGCGGTAGATAGCGACTGGCAAAAAACTTTTTCGTGGGATGCTTCTCTAAAGCGTTACTTGCCAAGCGATCACACTGCAATACTGAATCGAGTGCTAGCCGAAACCTTAAATTTGAGAGTAGACTGAACTAATTTTAGAAGCAACATGAATTAATAAGTAGCTCAGCCCAAAACCAGAGAGAGTAACGCACGCTGCGCGTGCGTTACTCTCTTCTAGCTTAGCTACTTAACACAAATAAATTTAGCCATTAACAGCAAAATCATGAAATTTATAACTATTGTCAAAGCAATCATTCCGTTATTCACGGGCTTAAGTGCGATCGCTTCGCTAGTATAGTATCTCTAACTTCGCGCCCCTCTCCAGTTTATGTTTCCTGTGCTTCCACCAAAGATCTAAACTACTTTTTTAGTCTGTTTCCATTTCCAAATGATGCCCGATAGAGAATTAGTAAGCACATGGGCGACGATCGCCGATAAAAGGTTCCCTGTATACATGGTGACGGCTCCAAGCATCATCCCCACAGCGATCGCCCAAACGGTATAGGAGAGATGCTTCGCACTTGCCATATGCAAAGCTCCAAAGACAACACTGGTAATAATTAAAGCAATCCCATTCATCCCAAGCGCAGGCAAAGCCACGCCCCGAAAGAGCATTTCTTCACTCAGTCCTGGCAACAAACCCAACCAAATCAGATCGATCGGTTCTAAGGGTTTAAGCACCATTTCTAAATATTCTTGAGCGGCAATGCGATAGTTTTCCCATATTTCATAAATTAGGCTGCTCAAGAGGGCTACTCCAATACCGATCCCTGCCCCGATCGCAGCATGTTCGGGTTGCCAACGCAGGGGCATCATCGGTATACCCGTTAAGTAAACCCAAACCTTAGAAATCCCCAAAAAAATAATCGCTGTCACTGCCATCGCAATTAAAACTTGCGATCGCGATAATGCGCGATCTTTTTTATCAGGATTGGATTGAGGATCTATGGAAAATAGGGACATGGCGGCGGTCTTATAGATTAATGGCGAATTGAGGATTGAAAATTGTTATCCCTTTAAGGAAGAGATGTTTAGATGTGGTTTAACCCATAGTTTCCAAAATGGCGATCAGATGCTCGATATCAGAAATAGAAGTAAGGTAATGCACTGAAGCTCTCAGACAATCAGGATCGGGTAGCGCACGAATTAAGACTTGATGCTCTGATTCTAATTGCTTGGCGATCAGAGCATGGGGCTTTTGGGCGATCGCACCTTTGGCTAGCTCTCTATTCACTTTAAAGGAAATTAGTCCCGATTCTGGTGGCAATTGTCTCATGCAATCAATGTAAGGGATTGCATCTAGTCGACTCCATAAAATTTCACTTAACTGACAGATCCGTTCGTAACGTTGTTGCTGCGTTCCCCAGCTATTAGCCTCAGCGAGGGCTATCCGCAGCGCTTCGTAAAGAGCATAGGTTGAGCTCGCTACTTCAAACTTAGCACCATCCTGCCGCCACTGGGGAATCGGTGTTTTGCCAGTTAGTCCCCGCCACCCCACAAATACTGGTTCGATCGCCTCAAAAATCTCTGGGCGTATGTATAGGGCTCCTAATCCAAGTGGTGCGCACCACCATTTATGGGCAGTAAAGGCGTAAAAATCTGCGGCAATGGCAAGATTGAGGGGCAATACGCCTACGGACTGGGCAGCATCCACCGCAACCAGCACTTGGCGATCGTGACAAGCATCAGCGATCGCCTTCAATGGTAAAACCTGTCCCGTATTCCAACAAATATGACTCAGCATCACCATCCGCGTTTGGGGCTGCAAATGCTGCACTAGTAATTCCACTACTTCTATGCTGTCTTGCCCCTCAGCACTAGCATTACGGGTATTGGATAGGGGGAAATAATCAATCGCTATGCCAAAACGCTTTTGGATTTGGACAGCACTAGCAACAATCCCAGGATGTTCGCAATCTGATAGTAATAGGCGATCGCCTTGTCGCCAATTCACAGCCCAGAGTGCAATATTGCAACCAACCGTAGTGTTTTCCGTAAGCGTAATCGTAGTAGGGCTGACTTGAAATTCTCGTGCGATCGCTGCTTTGGTTGCATCGTATTCCCCCATCATCCATTCCCCTGCGGCATTAGAGAAACAGCCTAACGCCTCAATATGCTGAAAGTTTTTGGCGATCGACTCTAGGGCTTTCCCACACATGACTCCCTGTCCGCCATAGTTAAAGTAAAAGCGGTTTGCAACCTCCAAAGCAGGAAAATGCGATCGATGAGCAAACAAATCCTTCTCGCGATCGTGCCCCACATTGCCAGCATCCAAACTTTCAGAACATACTGCTGAAGAAATCAAAACCTACTCCTGCAAAAAATTCAGTTACAGCCTATTCTATAGCGACTTACAACGATGTAAGCAGCTAAGATAAGTCAAACTTCAAACAGAGAACTTACCACCCACGAAGTGGGTGGTAAGTTCTCTGTTTGAAGGCAAATTAAACATTGCTATAAACATTGCTAAGTAATACCAATTCACGAAAGTGTGACAACACTTTTGTGAATTAAACACCAAACCCAGTAAGGTTTTGAGATTCCCAAAATGGCGTTGCCATTTTGGGAATTGGTATAAATGGGCAAATGGTTGATCCATGTTGTTTGATTTATAGCTGCCGCCAGTCTTGTTTAGGACAAAAAACTAAGCTCCAAAAGAGAATTGCCGCGCTCCGCGCGGCAATTCTCTTTTGGAGCTTATGTCCTGATACCGTTGACGGCAGCTATAAAATTTAATTTAAACAATTAAAAAAGAGTCACAAGCTACAGCAATCGCCATAATATGTAGAAGATTATCATTAAGTAGGTGAGCATAATTAAAAAAACAAATCAGAGAGCGTACCGCCCGCTAAGCGGGCGGTACGCTCTTCTAGGTTTTAAGTTTAATTATGCTTAGCTACTTTAGTAAATTTGAGTAAATTTGCAATAAACTTGCATACATCTGTGGAGATCAAAATAAATGTCTAAAGACCTCGGGCTTTTTAGCTCAAAGCAATTAGTCAAAAAACTGAGGTTTCTACCCTTCGCTCTTGTGGGGATCGCTGTATTTACGTTGAATGTCAATCCTGACACCAACCCCTACCTACAAATTTACATAACTCTACTTGAAGCCAAAGTTGGGGTCGTCTTGGTGTATTTTTTAACCAAAAAGCTGGGAAATCTGGGTAAAGATAAGCAATCGATATAACCTTGTTCACATTCAATCACATTATCTAATCTAGTCAGGATTTATATGTCTTTATGCTTAAGTGGTTGACATTCATTCGGTAATCAATAAACTTGTAACAAGTACAGTGCTTAGCTCTAAAGTGTAAGTATCGCGAAATTTCAAATCAAACAACACAAACGAGGGAAAAAGGCTATGAAGACGAAGACTACTGCACTTCTTTTATGTTTCTTTCTGGGAGCGCTTGGAGGACACAAATTTTATCTTGGACAAACTGGTTGGGGGATCGCATATTTACTGCTTTGCTGGACAGTTATCCCTTCTATTGCCGCCTTCGTCGAGTTCATCATGTTTTTAATCATGACCGAAGATGAATTCAATCGTAAGTATAATGGAGCTACAGCGGCTACGGCATCCGTTAAGGACTCGACTTCCGCCCTCAGCGATCTTAAAAAGCTCTACGATGATGGCGTGATCACGGTTGAGGAATACGAAGAAAAACGCAAGAAAATGCTAAAGAATATCTAGAATATCTAGCAAATAGCCGACAAACATCTGAGAAACAGTTAAGATTATGTCACAGCCTTCATGGTTCGATCAAACACCAGCATGGGTTTGGTGGTCTTGTTTTCCCGCATTTGGTGGTGGCGCGATCGCCTATGCAGGCGTAAAATCTGGCTCAAATATTTGGATTGGTGTTGGTGCAGGATTTGTTGCCGCAGCAATTATCGTGCCTTCAATACCAATTGTTTCTAACCTTGCGGGCTTAGTTTGGGTAGCTCAAATTTCTACAGCTTTAATTCTTAAACGGGAATATCTAGTAAAGACCTATCCTAAGGATCTCCCTCTTCCTGAAGATCCTCAATTATTTAAAGCAATAGCTGCTACCCGTCCTAAAATAGACATCAATAGCTGTTCTAAGAATGATTTAGTTAATGTTTTGGGCTTACCAATCATTTATGCTAATGATATTGATTCCTTAAAGTCAGAGGGCTATATCTTTACTGCTCTAGAAGAACTACACGACATTCTAGAAATTCCTAATGCTACGCTCAAAAAAATTGAGCCAATGTTAGTTTTTAGCTATGATTACCGCCATGAGGCTTCTTATTCATGGAAACGGGTGAACTCCATGAGTTCCGATGACTTGATTATGCTTGGTATAGATCCTACAGTCGCCACAGCGATCGCTACTGAACGCCAACTTCGAGGTGAATTCAAATCAATCATGGATATCAAGAAACGCACAGGTGTTCCTTTTAGTGCTTATCGGCAACTCGCCTAAAATACCTTTAAAAAGGTGCAGACTCAAAATAGGAGTAGCGCTTTGCGCTACTCCTATTTTTGTATTAAAAACCAGCAATAATGTTATACCAATTCACAAAAGTGTTGTCACACTTTTGTGAATTAATACCAAGTTAAGAAATGGCTGCGCCATTTCTTAACTTGGTATAACGTGAGTTCGGGATAATTTGAAACGGTTTTTAAGAAAGAGTTTACGTCGTAAATCCTTGCTTAAAAAAACAAAGTAAAAGCCTTGCTAAGCAAGGCTTTTACTTTGGGCTGTAAAAATTTGTCAGCTTAATCCTAACTGACATTATTTAAAAATATTTAAAAATATTTTTAAATATTTAAAAAATAATATTTATATATAATAT
>NZ_LIRE01000329.1 GCF_001402795.1 Pseudanabaena sp. 'Roaring Creek' | reverse complement strand
GAACCTATGGCAATAGTCGCTTTGTCGCCACTGGTCGTGGGGGATTGCCCGAAAATCCTAGCGATCGCCGCAGTGGCGATCGTCCTTGGATCGATATCCGCGACCCCGCATCTCTTCGCAATCCTAATAATCTCGCAACTACAAGCCAGTCCGATAATTCGGCAACGCCCATTGTGGAAGCTACGGGTTGGCGATTAAATGCCAAGGGTGAAGTCGATCTCTATACTACTAATAGCGCGATAAGAGAAGCAACCGTAACAGACTGTGCGGGATTCTTGGCGATCGCACCAAAGCTTTTTAAAGAGGTAATTTCCAATGAATTTTAGTCAAAGACTATGGTGGTGTGGTTCTAGCTTTCTGATCTTGGGAATGCTTTTACCCACAAATGTTAATGCTCAGAGTGTGAAAGCCGATGGCACGCTGTCAACAGCAGTCACTAGTCCCGACAATCTCAACTTTACGATTACCAATGGCAATCAGCCCAGTAATGGAGCAAATCTATTCCATAGTTTTAGCCAATTCTCAGTACCGACAGGAGGTTCAGCAACTTTCAATCTAGTGAATACACCGAATATTACGACGATTTTTAGTCGGGTAACGGGAGGCAATGTTTCCAACATTGATGGCTTAATTCAGACCACAAATAGCCATAATCCCGTAAGTTTGTTTTTGCTCAATCCCAATGGAATTATCTTTGGAGCCAATGCCAGCCTAAATATCGGCGGATCGTTTGTCGGAACGACAGCCAATAGCGTCAAGTTTATTGATGGAACGGAGTTTAGTGCGGTGAGTACTAATAACCCACCATTGTTAACGATTAGTTCGCCAATTGGGTTAAATATGAGAGCCAATGCAGCACCGATAACCATACGGAGCAATCTTCTCACCACAGGAGCGGATCTAATACTGGAAGGTGGAAGCCTAGATTTACAAGGACAATTGATAGCAGGGAGAGATATTACCTTAAAAGCACAGGATACGGTAAAAATCCGAGATACTGTGACAACACCATTCCTCGCTCAAGCAGGAAGGAACCTAACGATTCAGGGGAATCAGAAGATTGATATCCTCGCCTTAAAGAATAGTGGTGGAGCCTTGCGCAGTGGGGGAGATCTGAGCTTGATCAGCAATGGAAATATTTCTGGGGATGCCCATTTCGTCAGTGGGGGAAATGTTTTATTTCAAACGCTAACAGGCAAGCCAGGCAAGTTTGTCAGCCTATTCGACCCAATCGTTTATGCTAATGGGGATGTGGTATTTGGAGACTATACAGGCGTAGCCCTGAAGGTGGAAGCGACGGGGAGCATTGAGGGAGGGAATATTAGCATTACGGCTCCCGATAGCACCATTCCCAGTAGTGACCCAGATTTTATGACTCTAACGACTCAGCCTGCGGCGATTTTACGAGCAGGGGTGACAACTTTACCTACATCCAATTTACCCCAACTAGGATTGGGAATATTACCCACCAATTTTACGACGGGGACAGTGGCGGGATTGCCTGCTGGTAGCATTAGGGTTGCCAGTATTAACACCTCCAATTTTACGGGTGGAGATGGGGGGTCTATCATTCTGAATGCTACTGGGGATATTGTAACGGGAGATTTGTCTTCGTCCACTGCTGGCAATGGTGTGAATGGTGGTAACATCACCATTCTGTCTAATGGCAATATCTCAATTAATGGTAATGCGAACTCGAGCACTTCTTTGACAGGAAATAGTGGGAAGGGGGGCGATATCACGATTGCCACAACTAATGGCAATCTCTCTATTAATGGTGGATACTTATATTCAGTAGCAAATGGCTATGCTACAAATACAATAGCCAATGGAGGTGCAATTAGCCTTTCTGCAACTAACGGTAATCTCTCTATTGGAGATGTATATTCATCAGTATATAGTAATAGCCAAACCCCAGGGAAAGCAGGTGCAATTAGCCTTTCTACAAATAACGGCGATCTCTCTGTTAATGGAGGATTGAACTCTTATTACATTGGTAATGGTAATGGAGGAGATATTACCCTTTCTACGATTAATGGCAACCTTTTGACCCAAGGTTCTATATTCTCTGTTGCCTACTCAAATGATAATAGCGGCAATGGAGGCAATATTAAACTCTCTACGACCAATGGCAATCTTTCTAATCAGGGTAGCTTATTATCCTATTCTCTAGCATTCGGAGGCAATAGTGGCAATGGAGGTAATATCACCCTTTCTACAACCAATGGCAATCTTTCTAACCAGAATGAATTGTTCTCCTTAGCTTATTCAGTACAAGGCAATAGCGGCAATGGCGGCAATATTACATTTTCTGCGAACAATGGTAATCTTTCTAACCAAGGAGAGTTGTACTCCTTGTCTCTGTCTCTAGGGAATATGAATAGTGGCAATGGCGGCAATATTACATTTTCTGCGAATAATGGTAATCTTTCCAACCAGAGGGATCTGTACTCCTCATCCTTTGCAGTGGGAGGTAATAGCGGGTATGGCGGCGACATCAATCTAATTGCCCCCAAAGGGGATATCTTCGGTAATATGAGCAGTCTATATACTTTCTCTGCTGCGCCTAATGGAACATCTAGCAATGGTGGTTCGATCGGATT
>NZ_LIRE01000328.1 GCF_001402795.1 Pseudanabaena sp. 'Roaring Creek' | reverse complement strand
ACTGATGAGGCTGCTTTCAAGCTGGTTTATTTGGCGATGCGGAATATTTCTAAGAAATGGACAATGCCCATTCGCGATTGGAAACCCGCCCTTAATCGATTTGCTATCCTCTTTGAGGATCGTCTCCACATCTAGCTCCTAGACTTTACACATTTTACTTGACAGTCTCAATATCTCACAATATACCTGCCATGTCATCTTTAATCTTTTAATCTCTCTATTCCCCATTCTTGAAACAGCCCTGCTTGCCTTCGGGGGGATATGACCGTTGCTGCTGGCGATCGCTGCTAGTTCTTGTACCTGTGGTTGCTGGGCGACGGGATTGATAGGGACATTGATCGTTGGGATAAGGGTCTTGCTGGGGACTGGGACTTCATCACTTAGCCATGTTTGAATCATTTCGGCGAATTTCTTCCCTGGCTTGGGAAAGATGCCATTGCTGATTTCAGGACATCTGCTCTTGGAGATGATCAGGGTATTTTGGTCATCGAGTAAGCCACAGATGTCTAGTTCATATTCACTGCCTTCTTTTTGAATTGGCGCTGTGCCTATCTTGCGGACACTGGTGATTTTCTGCTTGCCGTTAACCTCAGTCGCGCCATAGTCGTACTCAATCTTGGATCTCATCGTGGCAATGATGTGACAGCTTGAGCTGATGATTTTGTCCCATAGTTGGCGTTCGATGGGGCGGATTTTTGCCCAGTTTCTTACGTCGCTACCGACTGAATCCAACTCGGCATACCATGCGTGGGATAGGGAGTCGATGATCAGGTAATCAAATCCTGCTTCTTCGGCGCTTTCAATGGCGTTGTAGTATTGGCTGGGGCCGAATTTGGTTAGTTCCAGTACTTGAAAGTTGAACAGTTTAGCATATTTGCGGCTTGAACCATATTCGGTGTCGATTAGTCCCAGCAATTCTCATTATGACTTTTGATTTGTCTAAGCCGTCAAATTTTGAACGAAAGCATCGGCTTTTTAAAGATCGCTATTGCGGCTATTCTCAATAGTTGCCGCCAGATAAAGACAAAATTTTCATAATGAGAATTGCTGCGATTAGTCCAATCTTTTTGCCCAAGATGGTTGCTAGTTGCAGAGCGGTGTAGGTTTTGCCGCAGCCTGGGGGGCCATATAAAGCCATGCGGAGTTTGATGTTTTCTTTGGTTGCTTGCTGAAATGAATAAGTCATAGGTATTTTCCTTTTGAGTAAATAATTTGGTTTTTCCTTGCGAGCCTCGCTAGAGGAAAAGCCATAAAAGGCGGCGCGAAGCGCCGCCTTTTATGGCTACTAGATGCTGTATAGACAGGTGGATACTTCGCTATCCTCGGTGAGATTTGCTATTTCTACATAGCGATCGCATAGTTTGCCGATCGTGCTTTCGTAGTTGCTTAGGTTGACACTGGTAATCAGGAGTCCATAACAACTAAATTCATACTTTTTCCTATCTGCTTGCCATTGCTCGATAAATTGGGTGGATGGGGTGTCGAGTCCGTCGGTGATGAGGATGACATCGGCTTTCTTGGTTTGTTCGTGCTGTTGGATGGAGGCTAAGGCTCCCGTTAGGGCGGCGGTGAAGCTAGTACTGCCACCGTTGTAGAACTTTTCGATGCAGTCAATTACGCGATTGGTGTCAGGGATTTCGCCTGCAAAGTCGTCAATCCGCTCCACGACATCTGTGAAGTGCAGAATGCGGCAATGGCGCTTTTGACTAACGGCGATGCTCAATAGCGCGAGGGCGATCGCTTTGCTCCAGATTTCGGCTTGTCCTTGCATTGACCCACTGGAATCTAGACAAATAACGATCGGTCCTCTGGCTAGAGGTTCGCGGCTGATTAGCTCTCGTTGTAGTAGCGATCGCTCGATATAGCCTTGGGCAAATATGGGGAATAGGGCTGGTTCGGTGAGTTTGACTAGCTCACAGGGCAATAGGCGGGTTAGGTCGTTGCCTGTGGTTACGCCGATAATTTCGGTGCGTCCTTCTTTGACTTTGCTGCGTTGCATCTTGGCAGCGATTGCTATTTTCTTGCCTGCTAACTCGGCGATCGCTTGTAGTTTTGGCGATGTATGGAGGCGTTGGGCGAGTTGGATTTTGTCGGCGATTTTGAGTTGGGTTTCTTGGCTGTAGTTGCTGCCTGCGCTAAAAGTGGCGATACTTTCAGCGATCGCTTGTATTTCGGCTTCGGCTTTGGCTATGCCTGTGATGATGGCGGTTTCAATTTCGGCATTGCCGATCGAGTCGGCGTAGGCTTCACAGGCTAATCGGGTTTCTAGTCCCTGTTGCTTTAATTGCTGAATCCTCTGCATCAGTCCTGCGCTGGGTGTTTGCCCTTGCAAAGCCTCAAAGATACCTCGCAGTTGTTTTCTGATTACTTCTGGGTCTTCTAGTGGCTCGGCTGGTTCGGGCAGCATTTCCACGATCGCTAGGCATAAAGCGGTTGTGCCGATACCTGAGAGGAATTCATCTCCGTTTAAACGGTTACTAAATTGCTGAAATACTTCTAGTTCGCTCATCTGTTGGTGGATGGCAATCCAGATTTTGTTTTCGGGTTTGATGGCACTATCTTCGAGTCGGTTGGGTTGGCGATCGTACAGGCGGTGATAGGTTTCACTAACAAAGGTTTCAAAGTTGTAGACTTTGCGATCGCCTTCTTCGATGACTTCACTTAGTCTGGATGATTTTTCTTTGAAGTCGGTAATACATAACTCTGTCCATTTGGGGATTAGATACACTAATGGTTCTTGCATTTTGGTTTTCCATAAAATTAGAGAGCAGACTATCTGCTCTCTGTTGGGTGGTTCTATGCTCCGAACATGATTTCACTGACTTTGGCGAGTAAAGGTTTCTTCTTCGCTTCGATTTCAGCTAGTACTTGCTGTGCTTTCTTTGCCTTGTGAGGATGTTGAGCAATTAGGCTTTGGAGTTTGTCAATCTGATTTCGGATATCGGATAGAACGCCTGAACCTTCCGTTGCCCAATCGTCTTGCTGTTTCTTGGTGCCATAGGTGGGACAGTTGCCCAAGTCTGATAGCTTTTCAGTGATGGCGGCAAGGATTTCTTGGGCTTGGATGTTCACGGGATTCCCCACTTTGGCGATGATTTTTCTAATCTGCGCTTGCTCTCTGGGATGATTCCAGATTACATGGTTGAGAATCTCGAAGCTGTCTTCGCTGACTTCGGTTTCTGCTTGCAAGTAAGCGTATGCTTTGAGGATGGTGACGATCTGCACGTATTTTCTGGTGCTGACGATGAAGTTTTCTTTCTTCAGTTCCCGTTGTAGGTCAATCAGGGAGTCGATCGCGGGAGCGGGGAAGGGTACGTTTTTTACAGCAGTTTGCATTTGCTCTAGTTCGGCTAGGCTCAGCATGGTCGCAATCTGTGGTGCGGCGATGTTGCTGGTTTTGCGGAGCAGTAGGGTTCGCAGATCTTCATCGCCTAGATAATCCACCATGTACCGCAGGCTCAACCGATCCCAGAATGCTCCGTCTTCTTCACCATCTAGCAGTTCGTTGGAACAACCAATCATGGTAATTAATGGCGACTGGAGTTTGGTTTTGCCGTTCAGGAATTCCCGTTCGTTCATCAGTCCCAAGGCGGAGTTGCGGACAATGCTATTTGCCTTGCCGATTTCGTCCATGAGGGCGAGGTGGGCTTCGGGTAACATGGCTTCGGTGTCGCGCACGAATTTGCCTTTTTGGAGTTCGGCGAGGTCAGGTGCTCCTAATACTTCTTCGGCGACGGTGGTTTTGGTCATCAGGTAATGGAAGAAGGTGGTTCCTGTGATTGCATCAGAGACTGCTTTCGCGAGTTCGGTTTTGCCTGTGCCTGGTTTGCCTCCTAGGAAGATATGCATTTTGGCGAGCAGTCCTACCAAAATCAGGTCGATCGCTTCGCTGCGGTCTAGGTAGACACTTTTCAGTTCTTCTCGCAGTTGTTGCAGTTTTGCTAAGGCGGATTTTGGGGTTACGGTCAAGGCGGTGATATGTCCATTGGTCTGTGCGATTTCGGTGGCGAGCATTTTTAAGTTCCTTTTATTTCTTGATGATTAAATGGGGAGTAGCGCTTTGGCTACTCCCTTGATCCTTCGCTAGAAGCCGAGATCGAAGAGGTTGTCTTCGCTAACTTCTGCTGTTGTTTCTACTGGTTCGCAGATGGTTTCTTCTGGCACAGAGATAACGTGTTCTGTTTGATGGGGCTGTTCTTCTGGGGTTTCGGTTGTGCTGGTTGCGATTTCGTCCAATACGTTCAGGCAACGTTGGCGCAGTTTGGCGAGTTTGTCGGTCAGTGCGTCGGAACGAAATTGCAATAGCTCGGATAGCATTTTGGTTTTATCTTCGACTTCTCGATACACCTTGAGTTGGTTCTTCAGGGTGCTACCTTTGGTTTCGGATACTTTCTCTGGGTCTAGCAGCTCGTCTAGATAACTGGACATCGATTGCACTTCTTTTTCCAAAGATTGCCTTGCGATGATGTCCATGTCGCCTATGCCTGCGATCGGCATCCAGCGAATGTTATTTTCTTTGTGAATCAGGGGTAGGAGTTCTCGGAAGGCGGTTAGTTCTAACCGATAGCTTCTTGCCACAAAGTATGTGCCGCCTCGTTCTCGAAATGGTACGCCTGCCTTTTTGACAAATTCGGTCAGCATGGCGCGGATTTCTTTGCTGGTGATTTCTTGACTCCATGCATACCATTTGTCAAAAGTACTTCTTGCGATGTCAATCAGGGATTCATTTTCTTGGCTCCAGTCTTCTCGGTTCCAATTGGTGGTTTCGTTGCTTTTATCGAAGCTATAGGAGGTGAGTTGGCTATAGCGAAGTTTTTTGTCTTTCTCGTTCTTGTTCTCTAGTACGAATCCATAGACTAGTGCGCCGTTATTGGAGATTTGGCGAATGAGGAGATTGTGGTTGCTCAGTTGGGTCTGGGTTTTGGTGCGGGCATTTTTGAATGCGCTCAGCTTGTTGGGGCTTTCAGGAAGGTAGCTGAAGTCAAGATTCACTTGCTCGGCGGCTCGTTTTAAGGTGGCTTCACTTAGTCTGGTTTCAGCACTGATTGACCATGCGATTAGGTCGCCTAAGTATTCGGCTCCTTTGTCAATCAATGCTTGCTGGGTGGCAATCATTGCTGCTGTGTTCATGGCTTTTATCCTCTAATTTAGGTATAGATGAGCGATCGCCTTTTGCTGTCCGCTAGGCGATTGTTTGGTAGTAGTGAATTCGGTAGTGGTTGTCTTGGGGCTTGGGATGGCTCTGCTTGACTTCTGTTTACTTGATTCCCGACCCTAGTTTTCTGGTTGGTTCGGTACTCACATGGGCTGCTTCTAGCAATTTCTTGATCTCTTGTGTATAGGGAGAATCTTTAAACAGGTTTTCATTGAGATCTACCGTTCCGTCACTGCGAATTGTCAATGATGGGTCAAATTTGGCGTGAGTTGGTCGATCGTGATGACATTTAAATTCTGCTCGAATATCTCCTACAAATAGGTAAGAGCCTTCTTTGCTCCGAGAACTAATAATCTTTTTCAATTCCCAATGATATTTGCTGCAAATCTTCAGCATGGTTTTGATTTGATGGATGTTGCCTTTGATGTTTTTCATTCAAGCTTTGCTCCTTGATAATTGGATTCACTTTTGTTGCTATTTCACAATCGCGTAATAGTATCTGCAAATGGTTTTTAGCTATTTGTAGATCCATAGAGGTCTTCTTTTTTCTGATATTCTTGTCGAGCTTGGATTGTAGAGAAGCAATCAGATTTTTTGTTTTTTGGATTTCTGATTCAATCTTTGCGAGATTAAAAGATTCACCGAATTGGTAACTATTTGTCATATTTTTGGATTTCGTAAATAGCTGTTAGCTTTTGGCTTATCGCTAACAGCTATTTGCTTCTACGCACTGATACTCTTCTGCTTCTTTCGCCAATATTTGCGCTGGCGACGGGTTTGGATATGGACGATTTTGGGATGCTTTTCTTCTACGTGATGTTGTTCTGGATGGATAGCGATCGCTAGTAGCAACAGTCCACACAATACGCTTTTGTATCTTTTTTGGGTCATATTTGACTCCATAACAAATTAGCCTCCTGATTTATATCGGGAGGCTTTTGAAGGTTGAATATTGGGTTTTGGGTTAGTCGGTTCTATCTACAGCGAATTCGGCTTGCAGCCTAGTTTTATTGGCTTCGTAGGCTTGTTTTGCCGTTAGGAATGGATGCGCGATTACATAGGAGCTAAAGCCGCCATCGGTGCGGATAAAACAGACTACGACTTGGTTTTCGGGTTTGTAGTCTCGAATCTGTCTCTTCTCATCCTTTTGGAATGGGTTTGGATATCCCGATTCTTTGGCGATACGCTCTGCTGTGGCTTGGCTTAGGTAGCAGCCATAGCTCCCAGAATTCAGCCATTTTTGATAGGGACTGATGCCAATTTGTGATTCTTTGGATTTGCTGACATCAATGATAATCGCGCCTCTTCCTTCGCTTTCATAGCCGTGCCATGCTACTGCCAGCAGTAGTTCTAGGTTTACGCGAATGAATTCTATATGGCTTTGCCGAGATTCACTGCCACTCGGTAAGTCAGACGCTTTGTATTTCCACGCCATTATTTTATCTACTCCTTATATTCGTCACAAAATTCCTGCTAAGGACTTCTTACAAACCTGTGTGATAAAAAATTAGCCTACCCATTCTACTACATGAGTATGGGTAGGCTAATTTTCTATCACACTGATTTATATCTTTAGATTTTCTCCAGTGCAGTCTTGTATTTTTCCACTTGCTAGCATTTGCTGAATTGTTCCAGCTTTTGAAGGCAAGAATGACACTGCATCTCGATTGCATTCGAGAATTTCGCAAGCATAATGGTCTTTGAGCCTAGATGCTATCTTTTTGATTGAGCGCTTGAAACTCACTATTACATAACATTTGCTATTTTTAAACAGTGACATCTGGCAATTTTCTTGGATCATTTTTGCATCTCAAATCTTCACAGACTTTTAGCGACAGCGCTTTCCATATGGAATTCTATCTCTTTAGAATAGAATTCTTAGAACAATGTTAGCTGTTCTCTTTGCTCATTCACATTCTTTTGTGGAATTGTAAGTTGTTCGCCTCCTCGAACTAATCTAAAGTCAGCCAATAGCTTGGATTCTGGGATTGCCCCAAGCCGATCGCCATTCACAGGAATTTCAATCTCAACATTGCTAACAATCTGCGCAATTTGTTCCAGCCAGTTATCAGCATCACCTGATACCCAATCCTCGAACTGTCTCTGACTCAATGCTTCCACGATCGCTTTTGATGGTAGCTTTAAGGGCGCAGCACTAGAGTCTCTTTCCCAGAAGATTTCTCGCGATTCTTCTAGTTCTTCTCCCTCTTCAGTGTTGTCTGAGTCACTTTCATCCACAGGAGACTCATGGGCGATCGCATCAAACATCTCTTTCAAGAATCCTAACCGATTTGATTTCTGCTCGTATTCCTCTGCTTGCTCAAAGGGTTGACTGACTCGATTTTGCAGAATTGGCAGTTCTTGTCTGTCTCGTTCGAGATTTTCTTGGGCTGTGGTTAGTTTGGCAGCGATCGCATTTCTCACCACATGTAACAGCGAACTATGAGGTTGCTGGCACTCTGCATTAAATTCATAACCTGAACTGATGCTGATACCAATATACCCATTTACCTCTGAGCCAAATCTGCTCAGATATACGTTCAGTCCCGCAAATTGCCCGATTTGGATTTGGGTCAATCGATAGCTTTCTTTCAACCTTTGCACTTGTTCAGTAATGTGATGATCGATTAGCACGGCTTTATCTAGCATCACGCCGCGATCGCTGATGAATTGCTTCAGGTTGGCTTTGGCGACGGTGGCTAGGTCTGATTGAATATGCTGAATGTTAGCAGGATGGTTGGTATTTACCATGTCAGCTAGATACTGAATCTTGGATTTATCCCTAAACTGCCTGTCGTTATAGGCTTGCAATTGCATTCCTAGTCCTTGCAATTCGGCTTCGAGGGTTGTCCGTTCCATAATGAGCGGATCGCCTGAAGCGATCGCTCATGAATTGCCTCAGTTTAGCCAAGCTAATTCAGGTTCTTTTCCATTTTAAATTAGGAGATTTTAGACGTATCAATCTGACTCCATTCCTTAATTGCCCCAATAATAAAAGTCCACACTGGATTATTTTTAAATGTTTCTAATAAACCTGATTGTAAAGCTTTAACTGCACGGTGTTTCCAGTCAGAATCACTTTCGATACTTTCTATAGCCTGAGAAGCTATCTTCATCTGCTGCGCTGTAGTTTGACTAGGATGACTTTTGGAAAGTCGTTCTAAAAGCTCTTGAATCTCCAATACCTCAGCAGGTAAAGATGTTTTTTCATTTTTGTTATTTGCAATAGTTACATTGATATCTTTCCCTTGAGCAATAGTTGAGCCAGTAGCATCTCTTACTATGTAGGTTTCATTAGTGCTGTTGGACTGATTGTTATTCATGATTTTTATCCTTGTGTAAAATTGGGGTGAGGAAAAAACTTGGCTTTAGGTTGTTATCCCTAAAGCTTTTTGGAATTGAGAATAATCCGTGATTTGAGATATTATCTTTTGTATATTTTCACCATGTAAATAAACGTTATTATTGATCTGCTGAATCTTATTGTCTATTCTCTTAACCTGATCAATAGTATCCAAGTCATCTCCTTGCTCCAATTTCAAACTAGCATTATCCAATCTCAAACTATCTTCTTTGATTTTTTGAACTAGTAGTTCTAGTTTGTTAATAATTTGCACTTGATTTCCATTAAAATTGAAATTTATGGTGCAATTTATTCTCTCTCCTTGTATTACAATTGAATCTTTGACACCTATTGCAGAATAATTCTTTGCAGCATTGCTAACAATTTCTACTTCTTTTTCCCTGTTTTTTATGGTAATTTTAATAGATGTAATTGACATCCATATTTGTTCGATTCCTGTTTCAACCTGATGTTCAATTTCAGTGTGATGCGCCACAAAATACCCTTGCATCATTCTAACTAATTGTTTTTTATTAGCAGGTGTATTGACATAATTTATAGCTTGTTGAAAGCCCTGCCCTAGAATTTTTCCAAATTGCTGAACCACGATTAAGCCTCACTTATTTGTAAATTACTCTCGATCTCTATTGGGATCATTAGCAAAATCATTAGCTATTGCCCAACCCATTGATTCAATAACAACTGCGGCTGTTGATGCATTTATGGCATTACCAAAACCAGGTATCCAACCTACAAGAGCTTGAGCTATGCCTCTACCCGCAAAGGAAGCTACCCCAGCAACAACGATAGATTTTCCACTAGACTCAGTAAGGCTAATTCCAAATACTGCGCCTAATGATATAGTCATTGTAATTTCGATCCCAAGTAAGAGTGGGACATCAGCACCAGGAAGTTGAGCCATTCCCGCACCAATTGCTGCACCCGCAAGCGCTGTTGCATGAATGATTTCATGGCATTTTTCTTTCTGGCTTTCGGACATCATAATTGATAGTTCCTTCTTCTCTCGAAGACTTTACAACTCTCGAAGACTTTGCAAGTTGGTGAAATTTCTACCAATGTTACTTAGACATTAGACACTTATTCACAAGTTATCATTTCCATTCTTCCAGTTGAATCAGTTGAACTAGGATTTAAGGAGTGTCTAATGATTAGCAACTTGAAGCTTGAATTTTTTAAATTCAACGACATTGCGCTTGGCAATCGCGTACTTCTCTACGGCAAGCATCACCCGCCGCTTGACTAAAGCTAGATAATGTGGAACACTTTTGCACACATTCACCTGTACAAATGGCGCGGCGGCTTCCACTATGATCGGTAGAACCACTTCTGACCCTTGCCCTTTCAGCGCTTTCACACCGATCCCACCTATCAAACTCTTCCTGAGTTGAATTCAATGGTGGGAGTCCACTATATCCACAAGTTGCTGGCGGCGGAGATGTATATACTGGATCTTCAAGCGGAGGAAGATTTTGATATTGTGATATTGTTTGCTGTTGTACTACTCCATATGAGTTTGCTGTGTCAAGAGTGGAAGACTTGAGAGCATGAGCGCTTGGAGTAATTGATAGCAGTGTAATGAATCCGATGACTACTGCACTGAAATAATGGTTCAGTTCTTTCATGATGTATTCCTCAATTAAATTTAGGAACTCCTTAGCCAAGGTCGAGTTAACGAATCTTTGGCTCTGGTATTACTTTGACAGACATCTGTTTGACTTCCTGATTGAGTTGATTGAATATGGTATAAATCGTAACATTCAATTCTTCTTCAATAAATCAAAATCTTTCGATAGCAATGCATAGGGGTCTTTTTGGTTGAGTGTATGGTCAATCAGGGCGATCGCTGTAAAGTTTTGGGTTCCCCACTCGGTTTTGTTCTGTGGTGAAACAATTAGTTTGCTGTCACCTGTGATTACCCAAATAGACTTGTCGGGAAACAAAAGTATCGCATAAAGACGACTTTACATTTATTTCTATACTTCAATCCATTGGTAAATACAAAAGCTATAAGTTCAATTAAGTTGAAACGATATCATACCATAATAGCAACGTATCGTAGTCGTGTAGCTGATTCTGATGATCGACTCATGTTGAATGAGGTTGGCTTACGGAACTTCTATTTAGATACTGATTAAAAATGGATAGAAAGAGTAAAATTCGCTCTGCGCTTTGCTTTTGTTCCCCGACAGGTCTAATGTTGGCGGGGTCAGGATGAAACTTGACGGTGCTTTTTCCTGCTTGACTGAGCAGTTGTTCGGTAAACTCCTTGATTACGGTTTCGGGCAACCAACTTGTTCCTAGCTTCACACGGATGGTGTTGCGTAACAGCAGATTTAGCTCGTCTGGTGTCATCGCATTGACATTAATGCCTAGCTTCGCGGCACAGCGTACTTTGATATCTACGTCTGTAGTTGGTAAACAGGGGATTGGTTGATTGCTAGCGATCGTTTGATGGTATTTGTCAATATTCAGCCAGTTGGGTACTCCACTTTCTTGCCATGCGACGATTTTGTTGAATCTAGCGACGACATTGCCACTGATGAATTCTTCTCTGGTAATCCATTCGGAATTAGTGGTTTCTTGGACTGTTGTTGGTGGGATTGTACCGTTGTAGAAGATATCGCCTTCGAGTTCAGTGATGACATGGCTAATGCTTTTGTCGATGAGGTTGGCGATCCAGTCTAGGTCGATATAGCTTTTGGCATCTAGGCATTGGGCTAGGGCATCTTTGGCATTATTTGCCCGATATCTTGGGGTCGCCCTGACGGTTCTTTGATGGAAGATCGGGGCTTTGATGGGGCTTTTGCCTTTGCCTCGGTCGATTTCCAATGCTCTCAATCGATAGTAGTTGGGGTCTTCTTGGAAGATACTCAGGTTCTCTTTGCTGGTGAAATGTCCGAATCTAATTGCGAACTCATCATACTTTTGATTGAGAAGTTGGCGCAGTTTGGCTAGTTCTTTTTCGTCTTCGTACTGCTGCATTCTCAGCACTAGGTCGAGAATTTTGGCGACAGACATGGCTGCCCGAATGCGTTCTTGTTGGTTTGGAACTAGTTCGAGCTGATAGTCGGTGCGTCGATAGATTTGTCCTTCATGTTCGCAGAAGGCATTGGGTAGTACTTTTTGTAACTGTGGCGGAATCTGAATTACTTTAGTTTGAGTTACAGATGGTTCATAGAATTTGGCGATCGCTTTTCCAATCTTGCTAATCTCTTTTCTCAGGTCAAGGTTTGTTGGGGCAGTTACTCCTAAATGCTCTCCGCCATAGAGTTTGGCGATGGTCAGTTCTCCGAGGATATTGCGGAATTTTACTTGGGGCGTAGTCATGGGCTTTTCCTTAAATAAAAAAGCACCTCATCCCTTAAAAGGGATGAGGTGCTTTACGATTTTTGTGGGGTGAATACTCCGTAGATCTGCCGCTAGGCTACTTAAAGCAACGATATCTCAAACATAGATTAAGGTTTACCAACAAACTTGTTTCTGGCTTCAAATCTAAGTGATATTGTTATAGATTCTGGATGCCTTACTGAGTAAACAGAAAAACCAACGAGTCCCCATCGTATTTTGAAGCGACGCTACCGCAATGGCGATCGCTTTTTTGTTGATTAAAGTTCATTTTGAGATCGTCTCTCAGACTAGAATTTTGAAGTAGACTCAGAGGTAATTCCCTTACAAGTAATACTTACTTCACTTTTTATCGTCTCACAGATAACTCTCAAATAGGGGGAAGAGTCATACAATTGTGCGAAAGCAGCTTTAACAGATGTTCTAAATCCGCAATTTCGATGCACAAGTAGACATGGATCTGTTCTCAATTAAAAGAACGAATCAGTCCTTAAATAACTCACCTTACGCAGAAGTCTAAAAAGGTTTCAGGGATTGCCATTCCAAGTAAGATTGCTGCAAAGCCTTAATATACAATTTGGATTTGAGAGCAAAATGATTGAGCTTAGAATTGAGTTTAAGAACCTCCAATTTCACATATCCCCACAAAGATGCAAAGAAGTGA
>NZ_LIRE01000327.1 GCF_001402795.1 Pseudanabaena sp. 'Roaring Creek' | reverse complement strand
GCAATCTGTGGTGCAGGCTCAGCCTACACCACAGATTATGGCTCTGGTTTTTAATTAACGTGAGTTCGGGTTAAACTGGCAAATTTCAAAATCCCAAAAGTAAAAGCCTTACTGGATTTGGTTTTCAATTCCCAAAAGTGTAGCTACACTTTTGGGAATTGGTATTACTTTTGGGCTTTTAGAAAAGGTTCGCTATGCAAACCTTTTCTAAAAGCCCGTTTCAAATTATCCCGAACTCACGTTAATTAAAAAGCCTAGAAGAGCGTACCTCCTGCGTAGCGGGAGGTACGCTCTTCTAGGCTTTTTAATTTATAGATACAGTCACTTGAATGAGGATAAATCAAACCCCAAGAATTGACTGGCGGCGCTTCGCGCCGCCAGTCAATTCTTGGAGTTTGGGATAATACAAAAGGCTTATAAAGTGTGGCTTTTGTATTGTTCCAAATATCTCTTGCCCCAAAGATGCATGGCTTCCAATACGGGTTGTAATGTTTTACCTAAAGCCGTAAGAGAATATTCCACCTTTGGCGGGACTTGCATATATACCTCGCGATGCACTAATCCATCTCTTTCCATTTCGCGTAATTGTTGAGTAAGCATTTTTTGAGTAATACTATGCAAATTGCGATGTAACTCGCCAAAGCGCTTGGTGCCATTAAATAGTTCGTGTAAAATCAAGACCTTCCACTTGCCACCGATCGCTTCAAGAGTCGCTTCCACAGCACAGCTCGTTTTACCACCTTGGTAAGAAGCGCCACCATCATCTTCGGCTAAGAGTTTGATAATAAAAGTGTCAGTGTATTGCTCCATAGTATCCTTTTGGTATGTACCTTACAAAAAAGTACATACTTTACGTAAAGAGTGCAAGCCAATTATAGTTGGTTTGTCATTAACCAACGCATTTGGGAAAAATAATGAGCGCACCGAAGATTGCTGACAAAAAGCCTGTTGTATTGGAACTGGAACCAAAAACTTATTATTGGTGTACCTGTGGCGAATCAGCCAATCAGCCTTACTGTAATGGCGCACACAAAGGTACCGAGTTTACACCTCTAGCCTTTGAAGTAGCGGAAACAAAGACCGTTGCTCTGTGCCTTTGTAAACATACAGGTAATGCTCCATTCTGTGATGGCGCACATGCGAAACTCTAATAAGTAGTTCAGCATAATTAAAAATTAAAAACAAAGAGAGTACCGCCCGCGTGGCGGGCAGTACTCTCTTCTAGGTTTTAAGCTTACTTATGCTTAGCTACTTTTACTTTTGACTCTGGATTTATAGTAATTTCCGATCAAAAGACCCTCTAGAAATTTTTTAAAAGTGTTGCGAATCAACACTTTTAAAAAATTTCTAGGTTTGGATACGAGCGCAAAATACTGTAGTTGTGCTTAGCTACTTAGGGTATTGCGGTTTTCAGATGAGTACGTACTCATTTAAAAACAAAAAGCAATCCTAGCAAGGGTTTTGAGTTTTCATTTTGCCTATGGCAAAATGAAAACTGCAATACTTTCTATAATCATTCAATTATTAACGGGAAAAAATATGTTGACTATCCGCAAATCTGAAGAGAGAGGTCATGCAAATCATGGCTGGCTTGATAGCTATCACACTTTCTCTTTTTCCAGTTATTACGATCCGCAGCATATGTCTTTTCGCTCGTTGCGGGTAATTAATCAAGATCGGATTGCTGGTGGCAAAGGTTTTGGAACCCATCCCCATCGGGATATGGAAATCATTACCTATATGCTAGATGGAGCTTTGGAGCATAAGGACAGCATGGGTAATGGCTCGATCATTCGCGTTGGTGATGTACAGAGAATGAGTGCAGGCACGGGAATTACCCATAGTGAATTCAATCATTCACCGACGGAAATGGCTCATTTATTACAAATATGGATTTTACCGAACCAAGAAAACGTTACGCCTAGTTACGAACAAATCTCTTTCTCTAGAGAAGAAAAGCTCAATCAGTTGCGGTTAATTGCTTCCGCCGATGGTCGCGATCGCTCAGTTACAATTCATCAAGATGCGGATATATATGCTTCTATTCTTGAAGATGGCAAAGAGATAACACATACAGTGAGACAAAATCGCTATACGTGGATTCAGGTAGCGAGGGGCAGCCTATTTGTAGGCGATCGCTTGTTAGAGCAAGGTGATGCGATTTCTAGCGATATCGTTAGTGATTTGAAGTTGACTGCCCAAGGTAATGCTGAACTGCTGATTTTTGATTTGGCTTAACTATAGTTCAAGATGAGTGGTGGCGAGGAGCTCCACCACTCATCTTTGGGGTTTTATGTCCTAAGCAAACCTTATTACCGGCAAACTTTTTGAAAGTGTTGCTTCGCAACACTTTCAAAAAGTTTGTTGTGATTCTTTTCAGCGGACGGGACGTTTTTAGTGATATAGCTGTCGTCACTGGACATAGGATAAATCAAACCCCAAGAATTGAGTGGCGGTGCTTCGCACCGCCACTCAATTCTTGGGGTTTATGCCCTAGTGCAATTGGCGACAGCTACAATCAATTTCAAGATTTAGCACAGGGCTGATATAGGCTGATCGCCTCATAATCACATTTCCAAGGAGATAATCGATCTATTTCTTTTTTGACATAGCGTGAAGTTTTGGTAATCCATCCTGATAGATATTGAGGATCGGAGTGTTTGATTTGCTCGATCACTTGAGATTCCACTCTTATGATGTAAGGGTTTGGTATAGTTCCCCATAGACTAGACTGAATTTTACCTTCCTGTTCTAATATCTGAAAGCGTAATTGCAAAGGAATATAACTATGATTGCGAATGATTAAATCTTTATAGCCGTAGGCGACAGCGGCATCTTGACCTAGGGGATAAAACCTTGACTCTCCATAGGCATCAATGCTGTGACAATGCCGTTCTAAAATTTCGCAACCTCCATAAAGTAAAGTATTAAAAATATTGGTGGCGATCAGACATAAACCTCCCCCGGCATCCACTAATACTTGACCATTGACAAATACAGGAGCTTCACGAAATCCCTTAGACTTAGTCGGGTTGCCAATGCGATCGCTGAAGCTAAAAATTTTTTGGGGGGCAAGATTCAAACAATGGATGCGTTCGGCAGCAAGTTTTAAGTTCCAAATTCGATTAGCGCGAATTTCTGATGTACCGCGATCGGGAATAGAAGTTGTGAATTCTGTCCATTTATGCGAATAGCGATCAAGAGCATTAGGTTCTTGCTGATTTGCATAATGAAATGGATATCCTTTGACTAAAGCTTTAGTATATTTAAGGCTATTACGGATTGGCTTTTTCAAATTTTGCCAGACTTGCTGCATGTCTTAGCTCCTCAAATTTAAATTTTCACCTAGCTTTAGTTCCTAAATTAATTCTTGCATACAATCTTGCACAAGTAGCTGGGCATAATTAAAATCCAAATTAAAAGCCTGTGACGCACGCGCAGAGTGCGCCATAGGCTTTTAGTTTTTATATTTGATTGCGCTTAGCTACTTACAACATAGTGGTACTTATACTTGTTTTATAGTGGTACTTTGAGCCACCACTCTCTGATTGGATTTTATAGCAGTTGTCAGTTATGTTAGGACAAAAACAAAACCCAGAAGAGGGTTGCGGCGCGAAGCGCCGCAACCCTCTTCTGGGTTTTATGTCTTAACTTATTTGGCTATAGCTATA
>NZ_LIRE01000724.1 GCF_001402795.1 Pseudanabaena sp. 'Roaring Creek' | reverse complement strand
TGCTGATGGTATGGCGACCCCAAGGGATTTTAGGTAATAAAAAGGAGTTAACTTTAAATCGCTAAAAAATCCCAGAAAAATAAGTTGCGGTGCTTCGCACCGCAACTTATTTTTCTGGGATTTTGACAAATTCACACAGCTACAGCTAATACCAATTCACAAAAGTGTTGCCACACTTTTGTAAATTAAAAACTAAATCTAAGTAGCCAGTCGCAATTAAATATAAAACCCAAAAATCTGTGGCGCACACGCAGCGTGCGCCACAGATTTTTGGGTTTTATAAAAAAAAGAGAGTTCGCTTTGCGAACTCTCTTTTTTTCAAGACTTTACTGTCGGATTAGGGAAGTGATTAGTATTTAGGAATTGCAGGATCGATTTGCTCGCTCCATGCGTTAATACCGCCCTGTACGTTGATCCCATCGATGCCAGCTTGCTTCAAAATACCCAAAGCCTTCATCGATCGCCCACCCATTTTGCAATGAGCGATGAGCTTCTTACCGTCTAACAAAGACTTGACCTTGTCCACCCCATTACCATTTTCGATTTCTGGTAAAGGTATTAATACGGTGTTAGGAATTCTGCCGATTTCCCACTCATTAGGATTGCGCACATCGATGATGAGATAATCCGATGCACCCGCATCAATAATCTCTTTAAGTTCATTGACGTTAATTTCGGCGATCGCTTTTTGTGCTTCCATTTCGTTTTCTTGTTGTTGAGGAATGCCGCAGAACATCTGATAATCAATCAATTTCTCGATTACGGGACGCACTGGATTGGGACGCAGCTTTAGTTCACGGAAAGTCATCTTCAAGGCATCGTAAAGCAACAAACGACCACTCAAAGTATTTCCCTGTCCGAGAATGATTTTGACAGTTTCCGTCGCTTGGATCACCCCAATAATCCCAGGAAGAATCCCTAAAACACCACCTTCAGCACAGGAGGGAACTAACCCTGGGGGGGGTGGCTCTGGGTAGAGATCGCGGTAGTTAGGACCACCTTCATAGTTGAAAACCGTAGCCTGCCCTTCAAAGCGGAAAATTGAGCCGTAGACGTTAGGCTTGTTGAGCAATACACAAGCATCATTAACTAGATAGCGCGTGGGGAAATTATCCGTACCATCGACAATGATGTCGTAGGGAGCCATGATCTCCAGAGCATTAGCCGAAGATAGGTGTGTGTTGTAGAGATCGATCTGGCAATAGGGGTTGATTTCTAAGATTCGCGCCTTTGCAGATTCGATCTTTGGTTTACCGACAGTACTAGTGCCATGAATGATTTGACGCTGGAGGTTTGAGGTATCCACCACGTCAAAGTCTACGATGCCAATACGTCCGACACCTGCTGCCGCGAGGTATAACAACAAGGGCGCACCCAGTCCACCCGTACCGATGCACAGTACGCTAGCAGCCTTGAGTCGCTTTTGTCCTTCTACCCCAACTTCAGGCAAGATTAGGTGACGCGAGTAGCGCTCGTAGTCATCTTGGGTGAGTTGAATTGTATTTGGGTCTGGATTGAGCATGATTAAGTAAATCGCACGTTGCTTGCGTTAGCGATCGCTCTTGACCGTTAAAAACTACCTGTTAGGTCGGCTCAACTCAAGAATCGAGCCTACTAACTCAATAATTTAAGGTTGCGATCGCGATCGCCTTTGCTGAATTAGCGTGTTTTGGTATTTCTATTGTAGTTTCCTAGTTTACGCTTTATTGCAATGTTGTATGTTTGTTGCAGTTAAGCTAAACGCTCTAACTACAATCTAAATAGTAAGTAGCTCTGCAAAACTGAAAAGCCTATGCCTCGCGCTAAACGTAGGGTATAGGCTCTGGTTATTCCCATCTAACTTACGATTCAATATGTTTACAAAAGTTTAGATTGCCAAAATTTCAAATGTGACTGAATCTACGCAGTACTATGGAGCTTATGGAAACCCCTTACATCTATTACATTCCCATCTACCCTGATGATGATAATTGCGAAACCCTAATGCATTTATTTATCGGTAAGCCCGGTTTAGATTCGGAAATTATGAGCTTACTCGAAATTCTGGACGATCGCGAGCATAACGGTGAAGCTGTGGACTACGTTCATGAGCTGGAACAGAAATTTGATTTAAAGCGGGTTTCGGTCAGATTCTTGCCCAGAAAACGCGATCGCGGTGCTGTCCCGATTATGACTTAACGTCAGTTCAGGTTAAGCTGGCAAATTTTAAGAACCCAAAAGTAAAAGCCTTGCTAAGCAAGGCTTTTACTTTTGGGCTTTGATAAAGGGTTTGCTACGCAAACCCTTTATCAAAGCCCGTTTCAAATTATCCCGAACTCACGTTAT
This sequence comes from Pseudanabaena sp. 'Roaring Creek', assembly GCF_001402795.1. GTDB lineage: Bacteria > Cyanobacteriota > Cyanobacteriia > Pseudanabaenales > Pseudanabaenaceae > Pseudanabaena. The sequence continues at coordinate 9,904 of NZ_LIRE01000724.1, read as the reverse complement.
ATTTAGGTTTGATATCTAGGATGTCAGGAATCAGGTGTAATGACTAAAACTATTGAGAACAAGCAATTGTCCTCTTTACTAACGGAGCTCAAAGCTAGTTTAGTAAATCTTTATGGCGATCGCTTGTTTTCCGTGATTCTGTTTGGCTCTCAAGCAAGGGGAGAGGCAACTCCTGACTCAGATATTGACGTGATGACCGTCCTTGATGATCCTGTAAATGTAGCTGAGGAAATATATCGAACATCTGATATTCGCTGGAATTTTATGATGGAGTATGAAGAGTTAATTTCCATTATCCCCACTACAAAATCATCTTTTCTAAGTTCTGCAACTTCTTTGATTAGAGTAGTCAAACGCGAAGGTATTGAGCTATGAGTGAAATATATATAGTTCTGCTGTTACGGTTAATGAGATAATTGCTACTATAGTGATAATAGAAGCAATTATATTTATTGCTAAGGTGAGAATAATCCTGTCAAATATGAATTGATTTAAACAGTCAAAACGATTAAACAAATGGTCAATACTAGTAACGATAGTAAGCGTCAAATCAAAATTTATCAAAAGACTTATGCATTACCGATTTTAGGTGGTGAGAGACTTGATAGGTTACAGAATGAAATTCGTATTGACAGCCAAAATTTACAGCGTGGCTATGTTGAGAGTGAAACAACGATTGAAGAAAAAGGCTTTCTCTCCAAAAAGATAATTAAAAAAGTTGTTAAACAGGAACTTAACTTTGAACAACGATTTGCTGCATTAGATAAATTAGTAAAAAACTATGATGCAGTAATTGAGACTCTACAGAAACACCAAGTTGAGTATCAAAACTTCTTTGAGAGTCTGGCAGATGAGATTCGAGAGATCGTTACCCACAAATTTGTCGATATTGCTAATGTAGAAAAAGAACGAAGGGAAATAGCGAGTATTGCTGAAATAGAAAACGATGTTTCTTTATTGCAAATTGCATCATCTCAAAAGACACAGATTCTAGAAACAGCAAAGGAAATGGGCTATGCAGCAATCTTGATGATTAAAAAGCTGGATCTGATGCGTGCAAGTTTAGAAAAAATTGCTAATGATCAACAGACTCAGCGAGATGTTTTAGAAAACATGGTCAAAAAATTGAGCGCTCAAAGAAAAGCTTATGAGGTTCAATTAAAGATAAACCGTTTGCAAGCTGAAGCTGCGGAGTTGACAAAAATCGCATTGAATTTTGAGAACTATATGGAGAGTTTTCTTGGTTCTTTTCAAAAATTGCTAGGTAATGTATCACAGGTAGATAAAGATTTGTCAGTCGCTATGCAGGAGATCCAGCAAATAGCAGAGTTAGCCATGAGTGAGCAATCTGGAAATATTATAATTAATGATCTCCAATCACGAAAAATCCTTGATTTTCTCGTCGCTAGTGATCTCCCCCAATCTCGAATAATAGATACTCTCAAATACTCGCACAACGTAAATAATGAGTTTGAGTTTGACTATAAACTTAATACAGCTAATACAGAAGTGTCGTTAGATACTTGCTTAGAAAACATCCAAACTTACGTTCAGGTTGTTCTTAAATCTGCAATAGAAAATCCAATCGATGATCAGGTAAATACAGAGTCTCTACGTCAACCTGATGCTATAGAGAGTAACCTGCCAAAGCAATCAGATCAAGATGCCTATGATTACTTGCGTAGAGCCAAAAATAAGATAAAAAGAAAGTTCTTTTAAAATTTAAATTAGAACTTTGTTACATACATGTTGATGTTTTTACATTAATTAAAGCTAGATTACACCGAAAATGTTACGAATTACCGAAATTAAACTGCCCTTAGATCATCCTGAAGATGCGCTGAAATTAGCAATTCTCAAAAAGCTACAAATTAAACCAGAAGAATTAACTAGTTATTCCATTTTTAAGCGTAGTTATGATGCGCGAAAGAAAACAGATATTTACTTAGTTTATATCGTTGATGTTGAGACCTCTGTAGAGAATCTGTTATTAGCAAAATTCCAAACAGATTCCCATGTCTCAATCACACCAGACATGAGCTATCAATATGTAGCTAAGGCTCCTAGTAATTTAAAAACTCGTCCGATCGTCATTGGCATGGGACCCGCAGGTATGTTTGCAGGGCTAATGCTGGCGCAAATGGGATTTCGTCCGATTATTTTAGAACGAGGTAAGGCAGTACGCGATCGCACTGCTGACACCTTCAATTTCTGGAAAGGGAGAGCGGCATTTAATCCCGAGTCTAATGCCCAGTTTGGGGAAGGTGGGGCTGGAACTTTTTCCGATGGCAAGCTCTATAGCCAAGTGAAAGATCCCCATCATTATGGGCGCAAAGTATTAACCGAATTTGTAAATGCAGGAGCTTCACCTGAAATTCTTTACATTAATAAGCCGCATATTGGCACGCTCAAACTTGTTGGCATCGTGCAGAACTTTCGCGCACGCATTGAGGCACTGGGCGGCGAAATCCACTTTCAAAGTCGTGTGGAAGCGATCGATATTGACGATCGCCAAGCGAGGGGCGTAGTCCTTGCTAGTGGAGAATATATTGCGAGCGATCGCATCGTGCTTGCTGTCGGTCATAGCGCCCGCGATACCTTCCAAATGCTTTATGATCGCGGCGTATATATCGAAGCGAAACCTTTCTCCATTGGCTTTCGGATCGAACATCCACAACCCCTAATCGATCGCGCTAGATTTGGCGATTTTGCGGGACATAAGATCTTAGGTGCTGCCGATTATAAGCTCGTACATCACTGTCAAAATGGTCGCTCTGTTTATAGCTTTTGTATGTGTCCTGGAGGGCTAGTTGTGGCGGCAACCTCAGAAATTGGGCGTGTCGTTACTAATGGCATGAGTCAATATTCGCGCAACGAACGGAACGCGAATAGCGGTATTGTGGTGGGGATTACCCCTGAGGATTATCCAGAGCATCCCCTCGCAGGAATTGATTTTCAACGGCGATTGGAATCCCGCGCCTTCGAGTTGGGGGGTGGAACCTATGCTGCTCCAGCCCAGCTCGTGGGTGATTTCCTCGCCCATCGTTCCTCCCGTGATTTAGGTAAAGTGCAGCCCTCCTATGCTCCCAATGTCCATTTATGCGATCTGAGCGAGAGTTTACCCGACTATGCGATCGCGGCGATCCGTGAAGCCATTCCCGCCTTTAATAAGCAAATCAAAGGTTTCGCAATGGAAGATGCGATGCTGACGGGGGTAGAAACCCGCACATCTTCCCCCATTAGGATTAAACGCAATGAGAAATATCAAAGCCTAAATACCGAAGGACTGTTTCCCACGGGCGAAGGAGCGGGCTATGCGGGGGGGATTCTATCCGCAGGAATTGATGGAATTAAGGTGGCTGAAGCAGTCGCTTTGAGTCTTCTGTAGCTTCACTGAAGTGCGCCAACACTTCAGTAATACCAAAGCTCAAAATGGCTACGCCATTTTGAGCTTTGGTATAGCTACAGTCACTTGAATTAGGACAAATCAAACCCCAAGAATTGACTGGCGGCGCGAAGCGCTGCCAGTCAATTCTTGGGGTTTATGTCCTAGTAGCTATAAAAACAAAAGAGACAGCGCTATGCGCTGTCTCTTTTGTTTTTATAGCTGTGAAAACCCTTATACCAATTCACAAAAGTGTTGTCACACTTTCGTGAATTAAAAGCCAGACCCAGTAAGGTTTTGAGATTCCCCAAAATAGCAACGCCATTTTGGGAATTGGTATAAGTTGGCAAACTTTAAAAGCCCAAAAGTAAAAGCCCAAAAGTAAAAGCCTTGCTACGCAAGGCTTTTACTTTTGGGCTTTAGTTGGCAGCTACCCGACGGGAAATATTTGTTACAAAATCCATCACAAAACGATCGCTTTGAAATGCCTGAAATGTTCTTTGGCATATTTGTTGCAGGTTATCGAGCGAGATGGGAGATTTACGTAGGTCGGATGGTATTTCGGGCTGCTCTAAATATGCCACAAAGCTCATGCCGCCGACATGGGTTAAGTAGGCAGCAGTAACCGCTTGTACCGATCCACCGATCGCATAGGTGACCGCATTGACTTTAAAACAAGAGGCGATCGCAGAAGTGGCAATTTCTATACAGCCGAGCTGCAATAACTGTTGAGCGATCGTCATTGCATATTGTTGAGCCTGTTTGAAATTTAAGGGGCGATCGTAGGTTTTGGCAAGATCGATCAACATTTGGGTATTGATGGCGGCTCCCGCAAGGAGATCAATCGCGGGAATTGGGTTGGCAAAAACCGTTGTGGCGGCGATGAATTGATAGCGATTGATAATCGTAGTTGCATCTTGGCGGCGTTCTTGCGCGATCGCACCATTGATTGCTTGCCACAAACTTACGATTTGCTGATGGGTATTGGAGATCAGCAAATCCTCCCACTCGTTAGACAGAATTGATTCGATGCGTTCTTTCAAAGCGCTGACATCGGGCGGAAGCTCTTCCCACCATTCCTTTGCGACTTCGTGATGCGCTGATATATGGGCTGGTGAATTGGCTGGCGAATTGGCATGGGCTGAGCTTGAGCTATATTGACGGACTTTGATCGGACTCGGTTGGGCAGAGACCGCTACAATGTCCGTCTCCGCCAAAAATTCGGCGGTGCGCTGCTTGAGCTTCTTGAGGATGCCTTCGCGATCGCTAGGTAAATATAAATCCGTCTTATTAAATACTAGGATTACCCGTTTACCCAAACCCGTAAGATCTTCGAGATCGCGATATTCACTATTAGTCAAATCACCTGCGGTGACAAATACCATCAAGTCCGCATTTCGAGCTATTTGTCGCGATTCCAATTCTCGCTGCTGACCCATTGCCCCCATTTCCTGTGTACCTGAGGTATCGAGGAGCGAAATTTGGCGCTTAAGCTTTGATTCCAAATGGCGATCGCTATGGATCGGATTGATACCAACAGGAGAAAAGTCGATTCCCTGATAGGCATATTCTTGACGGTTTGTGGTTGTCCCGATCTCGGCTCCAGTCTTGCCCAGCTTACGCCCCATTAGGGCATTAAGTACAGAAGTTTTACCCGCCGAACCGGTCCCAAAAATGACGATCCGAAAATGATTTTTTTGGAGATTGCTGGAAATTTGACGAGCTTGGGCATCAAGCGACTCCCGCTCGATCGGATTGGCAATTTTAACGATTGCCTTTTGAATTTGTTCTAGTTCTTTAAATAAAAAACTGCGATCGATAACTTGAGGTTGCTCGTTCGCCGCAGCAAAACTCTTGCGCACATTTGTAAACAAAAGCGTTCCGCCCACCATCATCGTGGTGATGCTCAGAAGATGCCAATCATGTTCTAGCGAAAACAGCGCATTGGCGATCGCCGCAACACTGATAATCCCTAAACCTAACAGCCATTTTTTTGGGAAACTTTTGTGGGACAAGACTGTGCGATAGTTCAGCATTCACAACGTACTCTTCAAAATTAAATTTTAAATATCTTAGTTAAATATCTTAGTTAAATATCTTAGACTTATAGCGGTTTCTCGATGACTGCAAGCTCATTAGCAAGCCAAAAATCAATATCCTCACATTGACTCAGAAAGGAACTGATTTTACGATAAACCTCAAGATGGCAATACAAATTTTATAGCAATCTCAGCCCCTCAGACCGAAAAAGTAGAAGTGCTTGCCAAGTTATATCGTGACAAGCCCCAAAGCCCAAAATAGAGTTGCGGCGCGAAGCGCCGCAACTCTATTTTGGGCTTTATTTCTTAACCACAATGGCTATAGCTACAACTGACAAGTTCATCAATATTTGGTGACTGAGAAGCCCTAATGCTGTGAGAACATTGCTTTAGTCACTATGGTTAGGAACGACACCTACTGTTCTTAGCTTTTACGAATTTTTAAGATATAGGCAAATGCTCAACGGAACGAATATTTTTTTGGTTGGTATGATGGGTGCAGGCAAAAGTACCATAGGTAAACTTTTAGCGCAGAAGCTAAGCTACAACTTTGTCGATACCGATCCCTTAATCGAACAATGTGCAGGCAAGTCAATAACGGATATTTTTACCCATGATGGGGAAGAGCTATTTCGCGATCTCGAACAACAGGTGCTAGCGCAAGTCTCATCCTATACTCGTCTTGTCGTGGCAACAGGTGGGGGGATTGTCCTGCGATCGCTCAATTGGTCGCACCTCCATGATGGGATTGTCGTTTGGATCGATGTCCCCGTCAATGTTCTGCACGAACGGCTTAAAGCTGAATCTGAACATCGTCCCCTATTGCAAACTGAAAATCCGCTCCAAAAACTGACCGATATCTACGAGCAAAGGCGCGATCGCTACGCTCAAGCAGATATTTCGATTATGGTCGAGGCTTCAGAAGCGATCGAATCCGTGAGCGATCGCCTACTAAGCATGATTCAATCGCGGATCGTACCCGATCGACTTAAGCAAGATACTATCGCAACCTAAGAGATAGCTAGGACGAATCAAAGCCCCAAAGATGAGTAGCGGCGCAAAGCGCCGCTACTCATCTTTGGGGCTTTATGGTTTTATATCCTAAGCAAACCTTACATTGCGACAGCCTCGAAACTTGGATCTGAGGAGGTAATTTGCTCCATCTATACTTTCTGGGTTTGCGATCGGAATCTTAGGGATGCTAAGATATCTCTTTCGATTTGCCTAAAATTGGCATTGCCTAAGCTCATGCATAACCTTGCAGGAACAAGAGTACTTGGATAGGCATCAAGGCTCTTAAAAGTTGGGACTAACCGCAAATCTTAGTGCTGATATGACACCATCATCCCCTTCTCGCATACCATCTATAGATACTAACGCTACGATTGATGTGATTGCAGAGATCGAATCTTCCAGCGAACTTCATTCTGCTAAGCACAACACCCACCCAGCTTTATCAAATTTTCAAGAAGCTTCAGAGCCTAGCTCTAGTGCTTTAACCGTAACCAAAGGCGGTAATTTTGCTTCCGTGCTCGCCCCCCTCACTCCCGAAAAGTTTAGTCAGGTCGTGAATGATGTCGAGCAAAGGTTGCGGATTGTCAATCAAACTCTCGGTATGCTCAACACCGATTTTGATGTAATTCTTGATGAAATGCTACAAGCGATTCGGGGCAAAATCGGCGAATTATTATCCGCAGACCGCACCACAATTTTTTTGTTAGATGCTGATAAAAATCAGCTTTGGTCAAATGTCACCGATGAAAAAGGTAAAAACATTGAGATTCGCATTTCCACCGAGCCAACGAGTATTGCAGGCGAAGTAGCTACCTACGGTCAGATCGTTAATATCCCCTTCGATTTTTTTGACGATCCCCGCTCGACTCAGGCTAAAAAGCAGTTTGAGCGAACGGGTTATCGTACTTACTCAATGCTCGCTATGCCCCTACTGAACGATAACGATCAATTAGTTGCCGTCGTTCAGCTCATAAATAAATTACGGGTCACCGATCATTCACTGCCCCTTGAAGAGCGTGTTGACAATATTGGGTTTACCGAAGAAGATCAGGCTCTTTTTGCTCAATTTGCGCCATCGATGCGCTTGATTTTAGAGAGTTCTCAAGCTTTTTATTCGGCCGCCCAAAAACAACGGGCTGCTGATGCACTGATGAAAGCGGCGATGTCTCTCGGACAAAGTTTAGACCTAGAGACCACCTTAAAAAAGGTAATGGACGAAGCTAAGCTGCTGATGAATGCCGATCGCAGTACGCTCTGGTTAATCGATCGCGATCGCAACGATCTCTGGACGCAGATCGTCAATCAGGATGGCACGACTAAAGAATTGCGCGTACCGATGGGCGTGGGTTTTGCGGGTCGAGTAGCCATTACGGGCGAAGTCCTCAATATCCCCTTCGATCTCTACGATCATCCCGATGCCGATAACTCCAAAAAATTCGACCAAGCCAATGGTTACCGTACCTGTAGCTTGCTCTGTATGCCAGTTTTTAACTCTAACAAAGAATTGATTGGCGTGACGCAACTGGTTAACAAAGTGCAGCGAGGAGAATTTCCCGAATACGATCCCTCGATCTGGCCATCACCACCCGAGCGCTTCAAAGCAAGCTTCAATAGTAATGACGAAGACTTTATGAAAGTCTTTAACGTGCAAGCGGGGGTTGCCCTCGAAAATGCGAAGCTGTTCGCGAAAGTGAAGCAAGAACAGCAAATGCAAAAAGATATTTTGCGAAGCCTATCCGATGGGGTAATCTCCACCGACAAACATGGCAAAATCATCGCCGCTAATGAAAGAGCCTACGATCTGCTTGGCGTTGATGATACTTTGTTAGAGGGTAAATCAGTTTACGAGTTGATTAATATCGAAACTGCAAACTTCACAAAATGGTTTGACACTAGCTTGGAAGGTAGCGATGAAAAGAGTCGCAAGCAGTATTATCCCGATCAGACGCTTCGCTCTACCGATGGCGAGCAGCATAGTATTAATATCTCCATTAATACTATGTCCGAAGGTGATGAGGGAGAGGGCGTGCGTGGCGCTCTCGTCGTGATGGAGGACATCAGTCAAGAGAAACGGCTGAAGAGTACGATGTATCGCTACATGACCCAAGAATTAGCGGAGCAGCTTTTAGCAGGCGGCGATGCCAAAATGGGTGGCGATCGCAAAGAAGTTTCCGTTCTCTTCTCTGACATTCGCAGCTACACCACCCTTACCGAGTCGCTTGCCGCCGAAGATGTGGTCATGATGCTGAACGAATATTTTGAAACCATGGTAGAAGCGGTCTTTAATTACAAAGGTACGCTTGATAAATATATTGGTGATGCGATCATGGCGGTGTTTGGCTCGCCCTTGCCGATTCCCGATCATGCGTGGATGGCTGTGCAGACGGCTCTTGATATGCGCAATCGCTTGCAAGAGTTCAATATCAAACGCATCGAAAAACTCAAGCCCCAAAATCAAAAGGAACTCGATATGGCAACGATTAGAATCGGAATTGGGATCAATTCCGATACTGTAATCAGTGGCAATATTGGTTCTACAAGGCGGATGGAGTTTACGGCGATCGGTGATGGTGTCAATCTTGGTTCGAGGCTAGAGGGAGCCAGCAAGCAGTATGGTACGGATGCCATCATCAGCGAGACGACCTATAAGTTCTGCGGCGATCGCCTCTGGGTACGCGAACTAGATCGCATTCAAGTCAAAGGTAAAAATCAACCCGTGAGTGTTTATGAATTAGTCGGATTGAAATCCGATCCCCTCAAGGAAGTTCAACATCGGATTATTGAGCATTACCATGCTGGGCGAGAGCATTACCTTGCCCGCAAGTTTAGTAAAGCTGTAGCTGAGTTTGCTGAAGTTCTAGAACTCGATCATCACAACAAAGCTGCCAATATTCACATTACCCGTTGTCAGCATTTCTTGCTCAATCCTCCTGAAAATGAATGGGATGGAGTATGGAGAATGACAGAAAAATAATACCAATTCCCAAAAAGGCTTTGCCTTTTTGGGAATCGCAAAACCTTACTGGATTTGTTTTTTAACGTGAGTTCGGGATAATTTGAAACGGGCATTGAGAAAGGGTTTGCGTAGCAAACCCTTTCTCAATGCCCAAAAGCAAAAGCCTTGCTTAGCAAGGCTTTTGCTTTTGGGCTTTTAAAATTTGCCAGCTTAACCCGAAATGACATTTTTTTAATTTCCCGAAGTGTTGACTCACTTCAGGGAATTGGTATAAGAGCTTAACTGGCGCATTCTCTCCCATGCTGGCGCAATATTTCCATGAGTTCGTCACGATAATCATGAAATATAGCAGTAGCCAGTTATGTTAGGACAAAAACAAAACCCAGAAGAGTGCTGCGGTGCAAAGCACCGCAACACTCTTCTGGGTTTATAGCTATATCTTGTGCCTTTTAACGGAAGCAATGCGATCAGGAAGATTGACAGGTTTATGCTGTAGCTAGCAACTGCTAT
>NZ_LIRE01000723.1 GCF_001402795.1 Pseudanabaena sp. 'Roaring Creek' | reverse complement strand
AATTCCTATTAGTGCATCACTATTTAAAGTATTAAGATAGTGATATTTTTGCTGGCAAAGCTCAAAACACATACTGTATAAGGATTTGCTTTCTAAATACTTTTTTCAGTAAAATAAGAGCGGAAAGTGCGAGCACGTAGAGTGGGTTTCATTCTTCAACCCACTCTACGTGCTCGCACTTTCCCTTTTTACCCGTCGTCACTTAAGATTTTCATTGAACCATTTTAGGCACTCCTCCTTACCCTCTGTGCTAGCTCTTTTCTGAGGTTCGTAAGACTCACATGCGTCTCTCGCGATCTTCATCTTCTCTTGATCGTAACTCTGACCCTCACCATAAAAATTCTTCCTAGAGGATTTATCGGTTCCATACTTCCAATGCGGTTTCTTAAGATGTATATGGTATGCAGATGGATCGCCGATAAATTCTCCACCCTTATTTCCTTTCACTACAGCCTGAGAGCTATTTGTATTTCTTTCGATCCCAAATTCATCCTCAGATAAATCATCGTCTTCCCAAACCTCGCTTTTATCGCTAACTTTAGGCTGCTGTGATTTAGCAATTTCAATTATTTTTCCCCCTAATGTGCTAGCATCCATTTCTGCTGGTTTACCGTCCTGCTTAGCAAGTAATTGTAAAGCCTCAAAAACAGTTTTAGAATCCATCTTTAAGAATTTCAAGTCGCCCTTGAGCCATAGGTTGACATCCTCTATCGATGGTAGTTTTTTCTTGGAGTACGTTTTACCACTGTACTTGAAGGTTCTTTGCACCTGAGTTGCTCTTCCAGTTGCTTGCTCTATACTTATCTGAGGCGATCGCTGCACCGCCCCCCCATTCTGCTGCACCACATGCGTCAATTCATGGGCGATCAACTCCTGACCATTCTTGCTACTAGGATTATATTCTCCTTGTCGAAAGAAGACATCTTGACCTGTTGTAAATGCTTTAGCCTGAATTGATTTATTTAAGCGATCGGATTGCGAATCTGTATGTATTTTTACGCCGCTAAAGTCTGCTCCCATCGCTTGTCCCATCTTCGCTTGCAGATTAGAATCTAGAGATTGACCACTACCTCTCGCACTTTGAATTGATGACTCTAAATCAGTCGAAGCTTCTCCACCATCAATATCTCCTCGTCTCTGTACCAAAGACTTCATTTGCAATTCTTCATCCTCTTCTTCCATCGCTTCTCGCTGGACAGATTGCTCCTGAATTGGCGAATTTATCTGTTGGACAACTTTAGAGGCAGTGGCATCTGCTTCCTTCTCATATTTATCATTCGGCTCGCCAATACTCAGCTTGGCTTGGATCGCCATACGCTTAGATTGAAGCGGCTTCATCAAGCGGTTCATTGGCTTTGCTTGGACTGGCGTATCAGCCGACTCAGTACCGCGCTGATTAATTATTTTTTCAAGTAAATTCTCAGTGTATCCAGATCGACGTGGAGCATCTTCATCCAAGTCCGTCTGTAGTGGCGCGAAGCCTCTAGTTTGTAGAAATGAAGCTGTGGGTTTGAATGAAAACGCGGATTGCGAAGGCTTTTTTTCGTTATCATGAGTACGCGACATATCAGCAACCCCTAGATTTACTTGTCGAGACACCTCAATATATCATATACATAATATTTGGCATTGCATATTCTCGCGTGATCGCAAAGATTAATAACAATTCTGATTATTTACCACTCCATCTTGCAGGATTGTGTTACACAACTTCGCTTTTGTTAAATTTGTATTGATTAATGAAGCATTTTCTAGATAAGCATCAACTAAATTTACTTCACTGAGATTTGCCCCTTCGAGATTGGCAAAACCTAGCTTGGCGTTAGTCAGATTTGCTTTTAGTAAATTTGCACCTTCAAGATCGACAAATTGACGAACTTGGGTAAATGCATCAACATTGCCATCGGCATAGGTATCGGTTAAATTTGCTTCTTGGAGATTGCTCTGCCGAAAGGAGGCACTGAGCAAATGGGTATTGCTAAGATTTGCTCCTGTTAAATTCGCTTTACCAAAATTAGCAAGGCGCAAGTCGGCATAGCTAAGATCGACATAGACGAGATTGGTTTCCTGTAAGTTTGCCCCCCTCAGATCGGTGCTGCGAAGGTTTGCCCCCTGAAGCTCAGCTTTACTTAAATCTGCCCCAATTAGTTTGAGTCCGCTTAAATCTGTATTGCGTAAATTGCAGCCCTGACACCGATTGGTTTCGATTAGTCTCTGCCGATTGAGGGCTTGAAGGCGATCGCTCAGAGGATCGGCAAGGGAGACCGAAGCAACAGAAAGCAACACGATCGCCCAAGCTCCCGACCATAAAACTTTAGGAATAACGCTCATTTGTAGAATTCGATTGCCGATGGGATTGAGTATTAGCATCCATCGAAACTATGATGATAAATTAATGTGGATAGAAAAAGTTGTCATACTTTACGGACTTTACTTTACGGATTTTATTGTATTGGTGAAGTCATAAATGAGAACTTTTTGCTAAACCTGTGTTTGGGGTTGAAAACTTGGGAGTAACAGTGATTTTGCGTTCTTTCATTAATTTATTTAAGCAAAGTAAACGAGTTTTATTACTCTCGCTAGTGCTATTAAATTTGCCGATCGCCCCGATCGCGATCGCCCAAGAAAAGTTACAGGATTTTGACTATTGGGCCTCGCTTTGTAGCTCTTTGGTTAAATCCCGCAAGTACAAAGAAGCCATTGAAGCTTGCAATCAGGCGATTACCCTCAACACCAACGAGCCGATCGCTTGGCTCGAAAGGGGTGATGCGATGGTGGGTTTGGCAATGTATACCGAAGCCGTAGTATCCTACGATCGCTTTATCAAGTTACAGCCCAACAGTTCGGGGGCTTTAGCTAAACGCTGTGGCGCTTTGAATGAGTTAGAACGGTATGAGGATGCGATCGCCTCCTGTGAACTCGCCCTAAGGATCGATCTCAATTGGGATGATGCCTCGCCAGCGATGGTCTGGTACATCCAAGGAGCCATATTAAAACGTGCGGGAAAAATGGCTGAGGCTCTAGAATCCCTCGGTTTAGCCATTCGCTCCAACCCCAACTACTCCCTTGCCCTGACCGAACGTTGTGATATTTTTGTCTCCCTCGAACGCGCCGCCGATGCTCTCCAAGACTGCGATCGCGCTATTAAAGTTAATGCCAACTGGGGAAAAGCCACTCCAGCGATCGCTTGGAAAACTAAGGGCAAAGTCCAGAACCAGTTACAGCGATTTGACGATGCCCTATTTGCCTACGACAAAGCTGTAGCGATCGAACCCACCAACGCACAGGCTTGGGCAGAACAGGGCATGATTTTATGGCGACTCGGACGCTATGCCGAAGCCCTTGCTTCGCAGGAATGGGCTTTAAAAGCCAAAGATAAATATTCCCTTGCCCTCGCCAATTCCTGCGCTGCCCTTAACCAACTGCGTCAGTATAAAGAAGCTCTGGCAGCCTGTAACGCAGCCCTGCAAGAAGGCGATCAGCAATGGGATTATCTAGGACCAGCTTGGGCTTGGGATCAGAGGGCTAATGCCCTCAATGGTTTAGGTAAATACGAAGAAGCCCTTGCCTCAGCAAATAGAGCGATCGCCCTCCAACCTAAGCAAGCGAGTTTTTGGGGCAATCGCGCCGCCACACTCTGGGCGTTAGGACGTTTCGATCTAGCGCTTTCATCGACCAATCAAGCGATCGCCCTTAACCAAAATTCTTCGAGTGCTTGGTTTAATCACGGGCGCATTTTAGCTTCTCTAGGACGTACCGAAGAGGCTTTAACCGCCTATGACAAAGCCATTCAAGGCGATGCTAATATTGGCAGTCAAATTTTCTTGGCAGATATTTGGACAAACAAAGCGGCTTTGCTTTGGCGACTCAATCGTTTTCGCGAATCGATCGCCGCCAGTCAACAGGCGATCGGCATTAACCCTAAATCAGATACGGCATGGTTCAATCTCGGTTTAGCCCTAATGTCCATCGAGCGAAATGCGGAGGCGGTGACTGCCTATAGTCGGGCGATCGCGATCGATGTTAAAAATGCTGACTACTGGACGGGAAGAGGCATCGCTTTACTTGCGCTCAATAGTAATGCGGATGCTCTTGTTGCCTTGGAACAAGCACTCAAGCTCAATCCCAGCCAAACCCAAGCAACCATCAATAAAGCGATCGCGATCGAACGTTTAAAACCAAAACCAGCCAAGCCCTAAAACCTAAGAGATGAGTGGCGGCGCTTCGCCGCCACTCATCTCTTACAACAATTATCGGTTAAACGAATACAAGGAAATTTTGGAAAGCATTGCTTCGCAACGCTTTCCAAAATTTCCTTGGTTTGAGCGCAAAGCGCTACAGGTACTCATGTAGTTACTCGCCTGTGGTATTGCTAGATCCCAGGAATTTCTGACAGATGACACTTTAACTCTTCGACCTCAAAATTGGTCATCTGCTGCCATTCTTCAATCGTGAAATCATATCCCTCTGCTCTTGCCATTTCGACAAAACTTTCAAGATTGGGAGCCTGATTTAGCTTTGCCTTGAGGAGGGAATTGTTTTTGGCTGCCCGATAAAGGCGCGCCACTTGCTCTCTTGCCATAATCTTGAATAGGAGTAAAGTGGTGGAATAGATTTTATACCAGAATATATGAACCATACAAACTTTGCTATAAATCCCCCCAAAGGTTTAATCGAAGGATGTGAATTAAAAACTAAATCTCGTAATGGTTTTCAAGTTATAGCTATCGCCAAATGTACTAGGGAATCAAACCCCAAGAATTGACTGGCGGCGCTTCGTGCCGCCAGTCAATTCTTGGGGTTTGATTTGTCCTAATTCAAGTGACTGTACCAAGTTAAGACTTGGCTACGCCAATTCTTAACTTGGTATAACGTCTAATATTTCACTGGGAAGGGAGCAGGCAAAATGAAAACCGCTATACTCCAGTAGCCAAGAAAACGTTATAGTCTAGTCTATCAATATAATTTTTCACTAGATTTTTCACTAGATTTTTTAGTTAGAGATTTTACTTGTGGAATAATTTCATCAAAAAATCACTCCACACGAGTACAGCTTTTTGGGTTTTTATCAAGGTAAGGACAGCGCTCTATGACAGGAAAAGCTCCAAATGTTTGGCAGAAGTTCTGGAAACGTATCACTGATGTTTGGAATCAATTTATTGGCATAATCGATGGATTAATCGGCAATAAATTTATTGAATTTCTCAATAAAATAATTCCACCTCCTTTAAGATTTCTTCTTCCTTTTCTCAGGGATGACTTAGGACTTGCCCCACCTTCAATTACTTCTTTTAAGGGAATTGGAGTGCCAGAAAAGATAGAATCTAAAGAGGTTTTAAAAGAAATTACCATCGATCAAAGGGTGGGAACAATCTGGCAAATTAAACCACAATTTCTACGCTATCAATGTCAAGAATCCAATCCCTTTCGCTGTGAATTCCCCCATCAAGCTGTTACCGACGATCCTAATAATAAATATTGTAAAAAATGTCAATTTCCTGCCAGTCTACCTTCAGAAGTTAAGGTTCGGGGGAGAAGTGGTGTTTATCAAGTAGATAACTATATTGGCATTCGGGGCACTGGCAGACTCTATAATGCGACAAATTTAACTAATGGTGAAGAATTCCTATTTAAAGAATATGTAATTCCCAAAAAATATTTTAACGATCAAGAGACAAGAGCCTGTAAGCGCAATTTTGAAATATCATCAGAGTTAAAACTATCAGACGGCAGAACCCAAGACTCTCGCTTAATTACCCCCATAGAAGCGATCGCTGATGCCCGCGAAGAGCGCTGTTATGCAATTTTACCCCGAAATGATGAGGCGATCGTTCTGGCGGAATATTTAGCGGGGCATGGAGCTATGAGTAATTGGCAGGTTAAGTCATTTCTCAATCAAGCTTTACAAACCCTTGAATCTTTACATTCTCAGAAGTATCGCTTGCGTTCTGGAATAGTAACCTCAGGCTTGCCCCATGGCAATCTATCCTTTTATAGCATTGCTATCCGTACCGATTTCCAAGGATTTACGGTCTATCTCAATGATATGGCGCTATGGGAAGATCGTTTTTATCCTCCCGATGTCCAAACACCAGCCTACTCTATTAATCGGGATCTAGAGGATTTGGGCTATATCGCCTTTTACTTACTAAAGGGTGGGGTGATCGATCTCGAAAACCGTTCCTGCTTAAGTCCCTATGAAATAAACCATTGGGATAAAAAAATTAATCTAGGACTAAAAAAATTCATTCAAAACTTGATTGGCTTTGGGGAAGTCAGTTATAGCAGTGCCGAGATCGCCAGACGAGCATTGCTACGAATACCGATTGAACGCGATGCTATGCTGGAATTCATTGACAAAGAGGAAGTTGTACCAGTTAAAAAGAAGTGGTGGGGATGGATAACCAAAAAAATAATTGCGATCGCGATCGCAGTTACGCTCCTATTACTTCTGTTACTCCTATTATATTTCTGGTTAAACCAACCACCCAAAACTGCTAATCTAAACGCCCCCTGTTGCATCAATCAAATATCTGATATTCCTAAAGGTAAATTTACTTATACTGCTGACAAACATGGCTCTTGGAACTACACGCTCTTACAAGACAATTTAATTGCTAAAGGTGCGACCTTAGAAGATGAATTGAAAAAGCGTCAACCCAAACTCCAACTTAAATATCAACCCATCGTAGTTGACAAGAATAGCAATCGATCGCCAATTACCCAATTGCAATCTAACCAAGCTGACTTTGCGATCTCGAGCGTAACTGATAATTTAGATGGAACCTTTATTACCCAAGATATTGCCTACGATGGCTTAACAGTATTTGTTGCCTTTAGCTATGCCCAACGCGATAATAGTCTGCCTACCGCCTTACAGGGTAGACTCTCCTTCTCCCAATTACGTCAACTCTATACAGGAGAAATCATCAATTGGCGACAGTTGGGGGGACCAAATCTCCCCGTCAAGCTCTATATGCCCCTCGATAATGATGCGATCGCAATTTTTGAAAAACGGGTGCTCAAAGATGAAGAGGCGATCGCTGCTTTCCGCCAACTGATCCAAGAGGGTAATAATGGCATTACATCCCTATCAGTTTTTGATTCTCTTAGACAGGTAATCCAAGACTTTGAAGACCGAAGTATCGGCAGCATTTCTTTTGGCTCGATCAGTCAAGTCTTTGGTCAATGCTCGGTTTATCCCCTCGCGATCGCCGATGACAATAAACCCTTTATCTCACCCCTAATGTTTAAATCTGGCAAAGCTGTTACCCCCAATGTCGATCTTTGTAACGAAAAAGGAAGCTACATTCAAAATTACAGTAATTTTATCAATCAAACCTATCCTCTTGCCTATCCGATTTCGGTAGTCTATACCCGCGATAACCGCCGCTTGCCGATTGCCGAACGTTTTATCGCGATCATGCGCACCGATGAAGCGCAGAATTTACTCAAGCAAACTGGACTTATCCCCTTAAAATTTCCCATCAAATCATCCAATTAAGTAACGTCAGTTCGAGTTAAGCTGGCAAATTTTAGAAACCCAAAAGTAAAAGCCTTGCTACGCAAGGCTTTTACTTTTGGGAAAGGGTTTGCTACGCAAACCCTTTCCCAAAACTAATTTCAAATTATCCCGAACTCTCGTTAAATAGTATCAACTAGATATAAAGACCTAAGCCCTGTGGCTCACGCTGCGCGTGAACCAACACTTCAATGAGTTAAAAAACAGACCCAGTAAGGTTTTGAGATTTCCAAGATGGCGTTGCCATTTTGGAAATTTTATATCCTAAGCAAAACTTGCATTACTATATAATGTAGTGTAAATATACGGTTAGGTATACTAAATATACATTTACATATACATGGCAAAGCGTTGATGGCAAACTATTCTGGAGAACCCCAAGAAAGAGCTGAACTTGCCAAGTTGGCTGCCCAGATTTTGCAAGAGCCTTTAAGAATAAGATTGCTAAGCAATCGGGTGCATCAGCTTCTTCTAGATGACTTGAAGCGGCAAAAGGAACGGGCGGGAAGAAATTATGAGGGTAGGTTATGACTAGCAACGGTTTCACCAGATCAGCATCTTACGTTACCACCAACCATTTCTATGTAGAGATGTCCCCTGATTCAACCATCGTGGCATGTTTTACTGAATGTACTGGATTGAGTGCCAAAGTAAACTATGAAACCTACCTCGAGGGAGGCAATAATGACCAGCAAAAGATTCTCTTAGGACATACGACCTTCTCGGAGGTGACGCTCAAACGAGGAGTAACTGAAGATCTCAGTTTTTGGAATTGGTTCACAGCTACCACATCCCGAAGACGTAACATCCGCATCTTGCTCTTTAATCAAGCAGGTGAAACCAGACAATGTTGGACTTTAATCGGTGCGATTCCCGTTAATTGGCAAGCGCCCTCCCTTCAAGCCGATGGCAATGCTGTAGCGATCGAAGAGTTATCCTTAGCAATTGAGGGACTAACAGTGGCAACAACAGGCGGTGGGGCTGCTACCGTAGTCACCAGAGATACATCCAATGGTTCTTTCCCAAGTTCATAAGACGTGACTGAAAATACTCCTCCCTCCTTTGATGCTACTGATGACGGAATATATGATGATATTCCGCTAGGCAATTACGAGCCTTTGATAGTCCCCAATGCGCTTGGACAGTCTTTTTTACAGCCAAAATTTATTTATCCACTAGGAGCGATTTCCCTATTAAGTCCTGATAATCTAGATGTCAATAGTGGCTCTGAATTTTTTACGAGTTCCTTTGAAGACTCTCCTTTCTTTAATAGTCCGCTACAATCACCTTCTCTAAATACTGTCCAAACTAAATCCGTTGCCTCTAAAGCTAATTTACAAGGACAGAGCAAATTCCTGCGATCGGCAAGTGGTTTACTCAGCGATAGACCAATTCAAAGATCTAGTAAATTCTCATACCTCAGTCAGCTAGATGATATTACTCAAAGCGATCGCACAATCAAAAGAGAGTCCGACTTTACCATTCAACCTATCTTAGATTCTCAAAGCACTGAAATCCAAAGACAAGTTATCTCAAACGATATTGAATCAAATAATTCTCCTCAAATCCAAAGATCCAATGATAATGCTTCACTAATTCAAAGAGCATCAACTTCCGATCAATCCATTGTAGAGATACCAGATAACCAGTCCAACGATATAAATCAGGTAGTCCAAAGACAAGTTGATACTGCTAATTTACCAACTGTAAACAATACTCCATTAGAAAGCGATCGCAATATTCAAGCAAGTGTCAATGCAGATTATTCTGCTCCTATTC
>NZ_LIRE01000326.1 GCF_001402795.1 Pseudanabaena sp. 'Roaring Creek' | reverse complement strand
GTTTTAGGACTTTATATTTATAGCTAGCTGCCGCCATTTTTGTTAGGGCAAAATCAAAACCCCAAAGAGAGTTGCCGCGCGGAGCGCGGCAACTCTCTTTGGGGTTTTATGTCCTGATAGGGTATAAAACCCTGATTGGTGGTGCGGAGCAGCACCAATCAGGGTTAACTATTTTATGGGTCGCCCGGGATTTGAACCCGGAACAATTCGGTTAAAAGCCGAGTGCTCTACCATTGAGCTAGCGACCCTTGGGAATCAAGCTTATGAAAACTTATTTGTACTTTTGTGTTTTTTAGTACATCTGTCGTTCACGCGCTTGGCTAGTCTAACACAGGTTTAGCAAATTACACCAGTCAAACTAAAAGGTCTTACCTCAGTAATTTTTATGCTAACAGTCTTACCGATTAGTTCTGCTAATGATTGCCCCGTTGTGTTCTCTGTGAAGGCAATACGATTGGTACGAGTGCGCCCCATAATCTGTAGGGGGTTCTTGTGGTTTGTGCCTTCGATCATGATCTCCTCAATGCGTCCCGCATAGCGCTGAGAGCGATCGGCAGCATTTTGATTAACTACATGGTTCAACCGCTGTAAGCGATCGCTTTTGATGGTCTCACTTAATTGATCGTTCCACACAGCCGCAGGTGTCCCTGGACGAGGAGAATAGGCTGCCGTATTAACCAGATCGAAGCCAATGTCATTTACCAATTGCAACGTCCGCTCGAACTGCTCCTCGGTTTCCCCAGGAAAGGCAACGATCGCGTCAGCAGTAA
Organism: Pseudanabaena sp. 'Roaring Creek'; assembly: GCF_001402795.1. Lineage (GTDB taxonomy): Bacteria > Cyanobacteriota > Cyanobacteriia > Pseudanabaenales > Pseudanabaenaceae > Pseudanabaena. Next base: position 8,590 of record NZ_LIRE01000326.1, on the reverse strand, counting down.
TCGCTGCATCGGGCATAATTTCACGGATATCCTCAATGATGCGGCGATAGCGCTCGTGGGTATAGCCCCTAGCCATGGCTTTTAGGATATCGTTGTCACCAGACTGAAAAGGAATATGGAAATGTTCGCAAATCTTGGGCAGTTCGGCACAGGCTTTAATCAGTCGAGAGCTAAAGTAGCGCGGATGACTGGTGGCATATCTAATGCGATCGATCCCTTCAATGTCATGGACATAGTAGAGTAAATCGGTAAAAGTAATCTTGCCACCCACACCCGCGCCGATACCACCTGCGGGTAAGTCACGCCCATAGGCATCAATATTTTGCCCCAGCAAAGTAATTTCTTTGTAGCCTTGGGCAGCCAGCTTTTCGATCTCTTGCCGAATTGATTCGGGCGTACGCGACTGCTCTCGCCCGCGCACGGAGGGGACGATGCAATAAGTACAGTTTTCGTTGCATCCATAAATAACATTTACCCAAGCTGCTACAGAGCTATTGCGGCGCGGAGTAGTAATATCTTCTTCGATATAGGCTTCTTCGGTAGCCGAAACTTGATTGCCGTTAAAAACCTGTTCGAGCAAATGCCCAAGGCGGTTTACATGCTGAGGGCCCATAACTAGATCTAGTTCGGGAACTCTTCTTAATAAAGATTCGCCTTCCTGCTGCGCGACACAGCCAGCCACGACAAGGGTCAAGTTAGGATTGTCGCGTTTGCGTTTAGCTTGTCTGCCCAAGTATGAGTAAACCTTTTGTTCGGCATTATCGCGAATGCTACAGGTGTTATACAAAATCAGATCGGCTTCTTCACTTTCCTCCGTTGACTGATAGCCCATATCCTCTAAAACGCCTGCCATGCGCTCGGAATCGGCTTTGTTCATCTGACAGCCGAAAGTTACGATGTGATATTTCTGGGGATTCTGAACAGTCATGAACGTGTTTAACCAAGCCGAAAAGATTGCTGTCCTATTCTAATATCTTTCTGCTTGTTTGGGGAAAGATCGACCTATGTTGCTCGCGTTGCGGGCAACATAGGCTTTGATGTTTGGCTGTTTAGCTTTTAATCCATACTGACACCGAGCCTCCAGTACAACGAAATTCGCCCCATCCTTCATCGTTTGTGTTGACAGACTCTTCAATATGCTCAGTGATATCGATATAGGTACTGTTAGGGTGTCCGATATTCATCCATTTACGACCTTCCTCACTATTACTCATGACTACCGCCATACCATCAGGATGTTCCTCATCTCCCAATCTCGTCCAGCCAATTGTATTAGGATGATCGAAATAGTCGATTTGATCGCCATAGGCATAGGTTTGTCGAACCGACAGAAACTTATCCAGCAACCATTGATGGCTCTCAATCCAGATTTCGTACTCATTCCCATCTTTACCCCAGTCTTTATAATGGGCACCATAATAGTCCGCATAAAAGAGACAGGGATATCCTTCACGACGCAGCAAAATCAGGGCATAGGCAAGAGGTTTGAACCAAGCCTCAACAATTGATTCTAGAGACTGTAAAGGCTGAGAATCATGGTTGTCGACCAAGGTGACGGCAAGTGTTGGCTGCACCTGCACCAATGTATTATCAAAAATTGTACTGAGGTTGTAGTTTTCACCCGCTTGACTGGCGAGATGGAAATTCAAATGCAAGGGTGCATCAAATAAATCGACTTTGCCTTCGGTAACGGCGATAAAGTTATTCAGAGCTTCAACTTCGTAAGACCAATATTCGCCTACCGCATAGAGATCGCGTTTTGCATGGTGGCGCACATGCTCAAGCCATTCCTGAAAGAACCCTGCGGATACATGCTTGACAGCATCAAAACGGAATCCATCCACATTGGTCGTATCATAATTCCATTCTCCCCAATATTTGAGTTCTCCTTTTACTTCCGAGTTTTGCATATCAAGATCGCAACCCATCAAGTAGTCGAAATTCCCTTTCTCTAGGTCTACATCGGTATCAAAAGACTTACCCTTGAGCAAGTAAATGGCATTCTCGCTCTCATTATAGACATTGTAATCGATCGCATCAAAATGCCACCAGTGCCATTCCATTGTCGAATATTTACCTTTGCGTCCCTCAAAGGTGAAGTGAGTCCAAGCCTTGATCGTTTGATATTCTCCGATTGGTTGATTGCGATCCTCAGTATTGAGGGGGATTGCTTCCACCTCTTCAGCGCGATCGGCTCCGAGCTTATGGTTAAAGACCACATCAGCATAAATACTAATTCCCGCCTTTTGCGCTACTTGAATGGCGCGAACATATTCATCTTTAGTACCATACTTAGTTCTCACCGAACCCTTTTGATCGAATTCACCAAGGTCGAACAGATCGTAAATGCCATAGCCCACATCCATCCCACCACCTGTTCCTTTATAGGCAGGGGGGAGCCACAGAGAAGTAATCCCAATTTTGGCTAATTCCTCTGCCTTCTCGGCAACTTGATTCCACAAACTACCATCATCAGGCATATACCAGTGAAAGTACTGCATCATCACACCATTCCGATCAGACATGGTTTTATTCCTCTATAATAATGACTAATTAATAAGTAGCTAGGCATAAGTAAACTTAAAACCTAGAAGAGCGTACCGCCCGCTACGCGGGCGGTACGCTCTCTGGTTCTGGTTTTTAATTATGCCTTGTTACTTAACGACTGAAATAGAATACTGAAATAGAATTTAGACATAGAAAAACTAAAATTAAAAACACGAATAGATTACGTGGTAAGAATTACGCGCTCTAGTTTCTGTTTTTAACTATGCCAAATTATTTACAGACAAAGAAATACTTGCATAATCGCAAAACTAAGGAAGAAATTAATTCTTAAAAGTTGAGCCAAAGGTAATCTACGAAACGATTCTAACCTATTCTTTCAGGTTTCAGCTTCATCCTATAGTTGTAAGGAATTCAGGATATCGATCCACCAAAAGACGTATGACCAATTAATTATATCAGTATTATTGCGTTTTATGTAGTAATCCATCAAATCGCTCATTTCATTCAATAAATCAATCATTACTCGGTCACAGTAATTACAAAGCAAGACATCAATTACAAATAGGAATGAGGATATCAACTATGAGCTTACAAGAAAGAGCTAAGGCGACTGCTAAAAATATTGAAGGAAAGATTGAAGAAGTCGTAGGCGATATTACTGGTGATACCGCAAAACAAACCGAAGGCAAAGCGAAACAGGTTGAAGCCCATGTTCGCAATGCATCTGAAGATGTCAAAGACAAGGCTAAAGAAGTTGCTGAAGTTATCAAAGATAAGGCTCAACATGTGGCTGATAGTGTAAAAGATCAAGCTAACAAGGTTAAAGATAAAGCTGATTAATGTCAGTTATTCTGAGCAATATATCTTTGGTAAGTTTAAAGTATATTTAATATTTTTAGTTTTTTAAAGATTTTAAATTATTAGGAAATTAAGCATATCACTTAACTATATTGCTTGCATCAATTCACGAAAGTTTGAGAACATTTTGCGAATTTAAAACTAAACCTAGTAAGGTTTTCAAGTCAAGAAATAGCTACTCCATTTCTAGGCTTGGTATTACTTCCTCCAAGGATTTCATTGATTTATCCTTATCTAAGGAGATTGTTTTTAATTGTTTGTTAACCCATTAGGAATTAATTAGGGACTCACATGTTTTTACAAATTTGTCGATCGCTTCTAACTGTTGGTTTGCTTTCACTATTCTCCTTTGGCTTAGTATTTATGCTTCGCGTTGAGAATCTATATGCAGCAAATCCAGTAGAAATTATAGCGACTCAAGCAAGGTTCTATTCTCCTGCTACTTTGATTGCTACGGTAGAGAGAGTAAGAGCTGCGACTAAAGATATAGAAGGAAAAGTACAAGAAGCGATCGGCAATGTCACGGGTGACACTAAAGATCAAGTTATGGGGAAGGCAAAACAAGCCGAAGCCGATGTTCGGAATGCAACCGAAGATCTCAAGGATAATCTCAAGAGTAAATTGAAAATGCCCGAACGCATTAAAGCAAGTTCTAAAGATATAGAAGGAAAAGTACAAGAAGCGATCGGCAATGTGAAAGGCGATTCCCAAGATCGGCTTATTGGGAAAGCAAAGCAAACGGAAGCGAAGACTCGCAATCTAGTGGAAGATGCCAAAGACAAAGTTAAAGGCTTGTTTGAATAGTTCAGCGAACTTAATGCAGAAAAGGATGTAAATATATGAATTTCATTTGGTTTATTTTAATTGGTTTGGCTGCTGGTTGGCTGGCAGGACAGATGGTGAGAGGCGGAGGTTTTGGATTGCTTGGAGACATCATTGTTGGTGTGATTGGGGCATTACTTGGCGGATTCCTCTTCAGTACCTTTGGGGTAGCAACAGGTGGTGGATTACTTGGTAGTTTGATTGTTGCCACTATTGGTGCAGTTGTACTTCTCTTTGGATTGCGTCTAATTAGGTCAGCGTAGTAGATAGCTCAGTTCAAAATGGCGTAGCCATTTTGAACTTTGAAAAACCCTATACCAATTCCCAAAATGACGTTGCCATTTTGGGAATTGGTATTACTTAGCAAGCTTTCCGTCGAATCAAACAATATGAGGTCTATAGAAAATCATGGCTGACGAAATCGAGAAGGAAATTATCACTAAGAAGGTTAGTTCTGATTCCAATATCCCTGCAAATGGATATAAAGTCTCAGAACAACGCACAACAAAAGTTGCCAATGATAATAGTTCTAATGTTGTATTCATCAGTGTTTTGCTATTCCTAGCAGTAGGAGCAGGGTTTATTGCCTATTTCGTCAATAATCGCCCAGCACCAACGCCAGTTTTGATGCCGAGTGCCGTTGATACGGTAAGAGAGAATAAATCCACGGTAATCGAACGGAATAACACCACAATTAGAGAAGTACCTGCTACCGTTCAACCAACTCCAAAGGTTGAGATTACGGTCGCCCCTCAAGCTGTACCTGTGCCAGCACCCACCGTGACTGCGACAGTGACGGCTCAACCCCAAGCCGTTACGCCTGCTGCCACTCCAAAGCCCCAGATGGCATCTCCAACACCGACTTCAGGTTCAAATAATTAGTTTAGCGATCGCCATTAGGGACTTGCTATTAATTAATACCAAATCACAAAATGGCTACGCCATTTTGTGATTTTGAAACCCTTACTGGGTTTGGTTTTGAATCTCCAAAAGTGTAAACACACTTTTGGAGATTGGTATAACGTGAGTTCGGGATAGTTTGAAACGGGCTTTGAGAGAGATTTTGCTATGCAAAACCTCTCTCAAAAGTAAAAGCCTTGCGTAGCAAGGCTTTTACTTTTGGGCTTTTAAAATTTTCCAGCTTAACCCGAACTGACGTTAACTATCGCTATCCAACGAGAGAGTATTTCCCCATGGTGTCAACTCTCTCGTTAAAATTACCTATAGCTGCCGCCAACTGCATCAGGACATAAAACTCAAAAGAGAGTTGCCGCGCTCCGCGCGGCAACTCTCTTTTGAGTTTTGATTTTGTTCTAACAAAACTGGCGACAGCTATATTTCTTATCTACCCTATAAGAACTCTAAATTGGTATCATTTTTCTTAACTATGACAGAGGTTAAAATCAGTAGAACGCATTTATAGCAAGGCTTTTAATTTTAGAAACAGCATTGTTTTTAGGGGGGTGGTATTTTGAATTGGTATAAATTCTTGATTAGGGAGGAGCGCTTGATAGCTATGATTAAAATAACGAAGTTTACTCATGACTGAGTAGTTATCTTAATAGTTTGGAGACAGCGATCGTGACTAAAACTAAGCCCCGCGATGTACAAGCAATATATATTGCCGCCGAAACTTTTGCCTTGCGATCGCGCAGTTGGAATCGCTTGCGTTTTGAAATTGAATATGCCCTCGAAAAAGGAACTACTGCAAATTCTTTTTTAATCCAAGGGGCTCTGCCAGCATTAATCGATCCTCCAGGCGGAACATTTACCGAGATTTATCTAAACGAGCTACGCAAACGGATCAATATTCTCGATATCAGTTATGTGATCCTCGGACATGTTAACCAAAACCGCATCGAAACCCTCAAGGAATTACTGGAAATTAATAGCCGCATTACCTTTATTTGTACGAACGCGGGGGCGATCGCCCTAAGGCAGATTTTAGGAAGCGATCACGCACTAAAAATCCAAGTTGTACGGGGTGAAGAAACCCTCGATCTTGGTAAGGATCATATTCTCAAATTTATTCCCACCTCCACACCACGATATCCTGACGAACTCTGCACCTACGACTCCAAAACCAAGATTTTGTATACCGACAAATTTTTTGGAGCGCATATTTGCGGCGATCAGGTGTTTGACGAAGGGTGGAGTCAATTATTAGGCGATCGCCGTTATTACTTTGACAGCACGATGGCAAACCAAGTCCGCCAAGTGGAAGCTGCCCTTGATAAAATAAGCGATTTTCCTGCGGCTTTTTATGCGCCTGGACATGGACCAATGTTGCGCTATGGCTTGCACGAACTGGTTAACCTCTATCGCCAATGGTGCGAAAATCAAAAACAACAAGGCATTTCGGTCGCTTTACTATTTGCCTCCGCCTATGGCAATACCACCACGATCGCCAATGCCCTAGCGCGAGGCATTACTAAAGCAGGGGTGGCTGTCGAGTTAATCAATTGCGAAAACGCCGAGCCAGAGGAAATTAAACATGCGATCGAAAAATCATCGGGATTCCTGATCGGTTCGCCCACCTTAGCGGGGCATTTGCCCACGCAGGTACAAACGGCTTTAGGAATCGTCCTCTCTACTGCTACCAAAAGCTATCAGGCAGGTGTATTTGGCTCCTATGGCTGGAGTGGCGAAGCTGTGGATATTATCTCTGGCAAACTAAAAGATGCGGGTTATACGCTCGCCTTTGAGCCAATCAGAATTAAGTTCACACCTACTGAAGCAACTTTGCAGATTTGCGAAGAAACAGGTACTGATTTTGCCCAAATGCTTAAAAGTGCTAAGAAAGTCAGGACGACGCTCAATCCTGGCAGTACGGTCGAACAAGCCGTGGGGCGGATTGTCGGTTCCCTCTGCGTTTTGACCGTGAAGCGTGGCGAAGTTTCTACCGCAATGCTCGCCTCATGGGTATCACAGGCAACTTTTAATCCCCCAGGATTAACGATCGCTGTCGCTAAGGATCGAGCGATCGAATCTTACCTATATGAAGGCGATCGATTTGTCATCAATATCCTCGAACGGGGTAAGCAACTCCGTAAACATTTCATGAAAAAATTTGCCCCTGGAGAAGATCGCTTTATCAATATCCAAGTCGAGCCAACCGAAGGAGGACTTATTCTCAATGACGGATTGGCATATTTAGAATGCCGAGTTTCCCAGCGCATGGAATGTGGCGATCACTGGATTGTTTATGCGATCGTTGAAAATGGCAAGCTATTGCAATCTAACGGGTTAACTGCTATTCATCACCGTAAAACAGCTAGTAATTACTAATGCAAAGAGAGTAAATACTCTTTTTGCAATGTTATACCAAATCACAAAATGGCGTAGCCATTTTGTGATTTTAAAACCCTTTCTTGGATTTAATGCTTGACTGCTTAAATAAAAATTAAATAAAAAAGCCCAGAGTTGTGAAAGTAATTAATAGCCGATCTTTAGTCGCTAATTATGTACTTTCAAAAGTCTGGACTTTTGTTTAGTTTTGAATCTGTTGAAATTTACTATCTTTAAACTATTAACTGTAAAGATGAACTTTAAAGTTTAACTTCGATGTCAACACCTGCTGCTAGATCGAGCTTCATGAGTGCATCGATAGTTTTTGCCGAAGGCTGATAGATGTCGATAATTCGACTATGGGTACGTGTTTCAAAATGTTCGCGAGAGTCTTTATCTACGTGGGGCGATCTTAGGACGCAGTAGATACGACGGCGGGTTGGCAGAGGAATAGGACCAACAGCCGCAGCATTAGTACGATTAGCAGTTTCGACGATTTTTTCGCAAGAGGAATCTAGCAGGCGATGATCGAAAGCTTTGAGACGAATCCGAATCTTTTGTTGTTGAGGTGCCACAGTCTTAGGAATTTATTCGGGTAAAATTTTCAGCGTTTCTTATATTAGCACTCTAGGAGATTAAAATCAAACTAAATTTTTGTTTGGTTCAAAATTTAATTGGTAAATTGAGATGGTCTAGCCCAATCTCGGCTTGGTCAATGTCATCTATAGTTATAGCCAATAAAACCCCGAAGAGTGTTGCGGCGCTTTGCGCCGCAACACTCTTCGGGGTTTTGTTTTTGTCCTAACATAACTGGCTACTGCTATAGATGACGTATAGCTGTCGCCCACCACTCGCGTTAAGACAAAATAAACAGCTCATAAGTAGTTCGTCATAATTAAAAACCAAAACCTAGAAGAGAATACCGCCCGCGTAGCGGGCGGTATTCTCTTCTAGGTTTTAAGTTTACTTATGCCTAGCTACTTAATTAATTGATGGTTTGCAAATATCGGGGCATACCTGATTTTGCAGTAGAGACTATGGTGCATCGATAACAGGAGATCCTTTACTGTTACAATTAACTCAGAAATATATCTACATAACTCTTCTATTTAGA
>NZ_LIRE01000738.1 GCF_001402795.1 Pseudanabaena sp. 'Roaring Creek' | reverse complement strand
TATGTATATGTATAGAGCTGTCGTACTAACCCATAAACCCCAAGAATTGACTGGCGGCGCGAAGCGCCGCCAGTCAATTCTTGGGGTTTGATTTGTCCTAAGTCAAGTGACTGTAGCTATAAGTAATACCAATGCGCTGACGCGAGACTGTTTGAGCGTAAAGGGCTGAAATTACACCTTGCTTATTAACGACTAATGGCGCTTTGATTGACTCTTTGGCAGTTTGAGCACTTTTTGAGAGATCTACGGGATGATTGCGTCATTTAATTTGCCGCTGCGGAAACCTTCTAAATCTAAGGTAATCGCCTTAAATCCATACTCGCGAAAAACCTTTGTTAGGTCGCCGATCGCCATGACATTTATAAATTCCTGTAAGCGATCGCTTGGCACTTCCACCTTGGCGACATCTCCCATCGATCGCACTCTGATATCACCTTTCCAGCCACGATCGCGGAGATATTGTTCGGCGTTACCTACGCGGCGCAATTTTTCGATCGTTATTTCCTCACCGTAGGGAAATCTTGAGCTTAAGCAAGGTTGCGAAGGTTTATCCCACCAAGGCAACCCCAAATATTGCGATAACATCCGTACTTCTATTTTGCTAATGCTTACTTCCGCAAGCGGCGATCGCACGCCGCGTTCTTTCGCCGCCTGAATTCCTGGACGATAGTCTTGCAGATCGTCCGCATTTAAGCCATCAACCACATAACCATAGCCCATCGTTTGGGCGAGGGGTTTGAGTTTGTTGTGGAGTTCGCTTTTGCAGAAATAACAGCGATTAATCGGGTTAGATGTGTAGTTCGGATTATCCATCTCATCGGTTTGGACAGTTTGATGCTTAATGCCGATGAATTCCGCTTGTACCTGTGCCGCAATTAGATCGGCTGGCAATAGGGAGGGGGAGTTCGCGGTAATGGCTAGGGCGCGATCGCCTAAAACCTCAAAGGCAACTTTCGCGACAAGGGTACTATCAATACCGCCCGAATAGGCAACAAGGACTTCTGAGGATTCTCGGAAAATATGGCGTAAGCGATCAAGCTTTTCTGACAAGGTGTTACTTAACATAACCTGTTTAATGTTTATTGAGTTCAATACTAGGACATAAACCCCAAGAATTGACTGGCGGCGCTTCGCGCCGCCAGTCAATTCTGTTCTAAGCCAAGGGACTGTAGCTAGGCATAATTAATTACAAACCAAAGCCCGTAAAGTTGCGCCCCTTAGGGGCGCAACTTTACGGGCTTTGGTAATTTATTTTGTACAAGTACTCAAGTACTTATAATCGCGATCGTAGCGATTTTATAAAGCTTAAAAGCAAGCCTAAGGATTGGCGTTGCTTTGCAACGCCAATCCTTAGGCTTGCTTTTGGATGATGAGCCTCATACCTGAGCCTTGTTTCTAAATCATTAGGGGATCGTCATATAATCATTTATATTAAAAAGAGCTTCAAAACGAGTGAATGCTCTGTAGTTATTGATTTTATTAATGTTTACATGGTTTATCTAGAGACTTTTTGAACTAAAGTTAGGCATAAAAGCCTTAACATTTTTTTAATTTTCGTAATTATTTATACATTTACCAATAGCTTACCTAGCTTAAGGTAAAATTTTTCTACGTTTTTTATGGGGATAGGAATGTATACCAAACCAACTAGCAAAGTTGTTAAAGAACGCAGGGAATATAACACATGGGTAGCAAATGAGACCTTAGAAGACTATTCTCTTCGCTACGCTCCAAGATCATTCAGGAAATGGTCGGAATTCCTAGTTGCAAATACTGCCTTAGGTGGTACTTCTTTTTTGGCATTAGAGGCAATAGGGGGGTCACTATTGCTAAGCTACGGGTTTGCAAATTCCTTTTGGGCAATCCTAGTCGTCGGGGGCATTATCTTTCTGTCGGGAATACCGATCGCCTACTATGCAGCTAAATATAATATTGATATCGATCTACTGACTAGGGGCGCAGGGTTTGGGTATATCGGTTCGACTATTACCTCGCTAATTTACGCTTCTTTTACATTTATTTTCTTTGCGCTTGAAGCCGCAATTATGGCTCAAGCCTTACAGCTATACTTTCATTTGCCGCTGGCACTGGGCTATATTCTCTGCTCTGTAATTATTATCCCGATTGTTTTTTATGGAATTACGCTGATTAACCAGTTGCAGCTTTGGACGCAGCCAATTTGGTTGGGATTGATGATTACGCCTTTCCTTTTTATCATTAACAAAGAGCCCGATGCAATTTCTAACTGGGTAAATTTTGCAGGTAACTCTCCTAGTGGGGCTGCTTTTCATCCGATCCTCTTTGGAGCCGCCGCAACGGTATCTTTTTCATTAATTGCCCAAATCGGAGAACAGGTAGATTATTTACGATTTTTACCAGAGAAACAAGAACATAATCGGGTGCAATGGTGGCTTGCTGTTATTTTGGCGGGACCTGGTTGGATTGTTTTGGGGACAGCAAAGCAATTGGGAGGCGCTTTTCTGGCATCCTTAGCCATTAATCATGGGATTACGGCTACCCATGCGAAGGAACCAATCCAGATGTACTTGACGGGCTTTGCCGATGTATTTACCGATCCTCGGGTCGTTTTATCCGTGGCAACCTTATTTGTATTGGTATCTCAGATCAAAATTAATGTAACCAATGCCTACGCAGGATCGTTAGCATGGTCAAATTTCTTTTCTAGACTGACTCACAGCCATCCTGGACGGGTGGTATGGCTGATTTTTAATGTGTCAATTTCTTTGATGCTAATGGAATTCGGTGTATTTGAGACCCTAGATATTGTATTGGGACTCTATTCTAATGTGGCGATCGCTTGGATTGGCGCAGTAGTCGCCGACTTAGTAATCAATAAACCTTTGGGAATTAGTCCCTCCTATATCGAGTTTAAACGGGCTTACCTCTATAACTTTAATCCTGTGGGCTTTGGCTCCATGGTTATTGCTTCGATTATTTCGATCGTTGCCTTTGTGGGTTGTTTAGGAGCCTATGCCCAAGCCTATGCCCCTTTTCTGGCGATGGGAATTGCTTTTGTGCTCTCACCCATCATCGCGATCGCCACTAAGGGTAAATACTATATTGCTCGTCAAAACGTTTATCGATCGCAAAAGATCGATCCGCGTACGCTGATCTCTTGTAGTATCTGCGAACAAAATTACGAACCTGCGGATACAGCCTATTGTCCTGTCTACGATGGGGCAATATGTTCGCTTTGTTGTAGTCTTGATGCGCGTTGCCATGATGGTTGTAAGACTAACGATGATGATATTGGCAGCTTGACCTTAGCGATCGCCCGTACAGTTTTTTCCAAAAAGTTTTCCCCGCAGTTAGGTGTAAGACTGGTCAGGTTCACAGGTATATTCCTACTGCTCTTAGGCATTGCCGCAGTGGTGTTTGGTTTGGTTTACTACCATAGCATTCTGAAATCGCCAACTTTCCCCATTAATTCCAGTGCAGACTTTCTCGGGGTTTTATTAGAGCTATACGCCCCTTTATCTGTCTTAATTGGGATGGGGACTTGGTTGTTAGTCCTCAGCGAAGAAAGTCGAGAATTAGCAGAAGCGGAACTAGATCGCCAAAATCTGCAATTACAACAGGAGATTGAGGAAAGGCAAAGGGTTGAGGAGGCGATGCAACTGTTGACCTCGGAGCTTGAGCATCGAGTTGAGGATCGTACTAAGGAATTGTCTGAAGCGATCGGTAGTTTGAAGCAAACCCAAGTGCAGCTCATTCAGACGGAAAAAATGTCCAGTTTGGGACAGCTTGTGGCGGGAGTGGCTCATGAAATTAATAATCCCGTGAATTTTATCTATGGAAATCTCGTCCATGTTGGAACCTATACACAGGATTTATTAAATTTGATCGGACTTTATCGCAAGTACTACCCTCATCCTGAACCAGAAATTCATCAGGAAGAAGAAGCGATCGATCTAGAATTTCTCATGGAAGATTTACCCAATATCCTCTCATCTCTAAAGGTAGGTGCAGAAAGGATTCAAAAGATAGTTATTTCATTGCGTAATTTCTCGCGGATGGATGAAGCGAATTTAAAGCCTGTCAATATCCATGATGGTATCGATAGTACGTTAATGATTTTGCAATCTCGGCTTAAAGCCCGTCCCGATCGCCCAGCGATCAATGTGATTAAGGAATATGGCGATCTCCCTGAAGTTGAGTGTTATGCGGGACAGCTCAATCAGGTATTTATGAATATTCTCTCTAATGCCATTGATGCGATCGAGGAGAAACTGCTCGATCTCTCGCCGATGGAGGTCAGTCAGAGCGTCAGCACGATTAAAATCCAAACGGAAATCGATCGCAACTGCTATGCCAAAATTACGATCGCGGACAATGCCAAAGGTATTCCGCCAGAAGTTCAGAAGCGGCTGTTTGATCCATTCTTTACGACCAAACCAGTCGGCAAGGGGACGGGGATGGGTTTATCGATTAGCTTTCAAGTGGTTAAAGAAATTCACAATGGAATTTTGCAATGTAATTCTGAAATGGGTAAGGGTACCGAATTTATTATTGAAATTCCCATCGATCAAAAAGCCGTTAAGGCTTGACCCAAAGATGGTTGCGGCGCTTTGCGCCGCAACCATCTTTGTCTAGATTTGTTTAGTATGGAAAAAATTGGGCTTCGACTTCGCTCAGCTAGCGGTATATGCTGGCTGAGCGAAGTCCAAGCCTCTCACAACTCATTGATAGGATTGCTATTAGCTACAGTAACTTGCCCTTAGGACAAATCAAACCCCAAGAATTGACTGGCGGCGCAAAGCGCCGCCAGTCAATTCTTGGGGTTTATGTCCTAGAATACTTGGCGATAGCTATGGCGACAGCTATATTAACGAGCTAAGGAAATTGCGACGGCGCAAGCCTTTAATTCTGGTTGTTTTGAGTCGGGATCCGCTTCCGCATGGGTGAGCGCATTGGCTTCCGCATTATCTGCCCAGAGTGCGCCCCAATGCATGGGCACAAAGAGTACGCCACGGGAAATCCTCTCGGTCACCAGTGCGGGAAATTTGGAAGCGCCCCGTCGCGATCGCACTTCTACAAGATCGCCAGCATTGATGTTGAATTTTTCCGCATCCTGAGGATGGATTTCGATAAAGGGATGGGGATGCATCTGGCGGATTTTGTCAATGCGTCCCGTGCGGGTCTGGGTATGCCAATGTCCGTAGAGCCGACCAGTGGTCAATATAAACGGATACCGTTCGTCAGCGGTTTCAAATACCCCTTGGGAATGATAGGCTCCAAATCTTGCTTTGCGATCGGGCGTATGAAATTGTAAATCACCGTAGAGACGTTTATTGTGTAAGCGATCGCCTTCAGGGTTTTGCTCTGGAGCCTGCCATTGGATTGCCCCAAGAGCCGCGAGCTTGGCATGGCTGATTCCCGTCATGTCACAGGGGCGATCGCGGGTGATTTGCACAAATTCGGAATGCACCTCGGCGGAGGTTTGAAAGTCAAACTTATCGGCAAAACCAAGGCGACGACCAACTTCTGCAAAAATAGCCCAGTCATCACGCGCTTCGCCAAGGGGAGGATGAAAGGCTTGGCAGAGGGTAACGCAGCGCTCGGAATTGGTCATCGTGCCTGTTTTCTCGCTCCACTGGGTGGCAGGCAGAAGAATATGGGCATAGGTCGAGGTTTCGATCGGATCATAGGCATCTTGATAAATGGTAAAGGGCGATCGCCTGAGCGCCTTTTTGGTTCTCTCTAGATCGGGAAAACTGACGGCGGGATTAGTCGCCGCAATCCAGAGTAAGCCCACTTCATCCGCTTCGAGCCCGCAAATCATGTCCCATGCCGTGCGACCAATGCGATCGGAAATCTGTCCTGAAGGTAATCCCCAAAATTTTTCTAACTCGGAGCGATGCTGAGGATTTGCCACAAAACGATACCCAGGTAATAGATTTGCCAGTCCTCCTGCCTCCCTTCCTCCCATAGCATTAGGTTGTCCCGTCAACGAAAAGGGACCCGATCCCGCTTTACCAATTTGGGCGGTTAGTAAATGCAAATTAATGATGCATTGGACTTTGGCAGTACCCTGAGTCGATTGATTAACACCCATCGACCAAAGGGATAGAACTCTGGGCGAATCAGCCCAATATTGCGCCGCTAGATAAAGATCGTCAATATTGATGCCACAACGACGCGCCACAAATTCGGGCTCATAGATCTGGATAATATCGGCAAACTCGGAGAACCCCGTCGTATGGTTTTCGATGAAATCGCGATCGCATTTTCCCCATTGCACCAATAGGTGGGCAAGACCATTTAAGAGATCGATATCCGTTCCTGGCTGAATCGCCAAGTGGAGATCGGCGACCTCCGCAGTTTGAGTGCGGCGCGGATCGACGACAACGAGCTTAACCTGAGGATTTTTCTTGTGATGGCGGCGAAAGCGATTAAAAATGATGGGATGGCATTCGGCAGTATTAGTGCCGATCGCAAATAAGCAATCGGTCATATCCAAATCTTCATAGCAGCAGGGGGGACCATCTGCGCCAAAGCTTTTAACATAGCCAGAAACGGCGGAAGACATACAGAGCCGCGAATTGGCATCAAAGTTATTCGTTCCCAAACAACCCTTAAACAACTTTTGGGCAATGTAATAATCTTCGGTTTGGAATTGTCCCGATCCATACATACAGAGAGCATCAGCGCCTTTAGTGGCTAGTACCTGCTGAATGCGATCGACGATCGCATCTAGAGCCTCGTTCCAACTCACTTGGCGAAACTCCGCATCAAAGCGATCGCGCATCATGGGGTGCAGTAGCCGATCTTTTTGAATGGATTCGGCAATGGTCGCTCCCTTGACACAGACCATGCCTTGGCTAGAGGGATGGGCGCGATCGCCTCTGACTTTAAAGCGATCGGCAAAATTAGCATGGGGGGGAGCGACGGTTTCAACAATTTCTAACCCGCAACCGACTCCACAGTATGGGCATAGGGTTTTGATGGTTTTGGGCGGAGCGATAGAAGGACGAAATGCAGTCATAGAGAGATCTTTAACTATTGGCGAACCGCTACTTTTTTGGTGGCAAAACCTTTAACGGGGTCGAAATAGCTGGCTTCGGTAAATTGGGAATAGGGCATAGATCGCAAGGCGGCGATCGGATCCTGAGGATCGAATATCGATCCATCCGCTAAAACGATCGGCTCCCCGTCCTCCTCAACAATTGGTAGTTCTAACTCCTTTGCCGCTTGCTGATAGACATCCTTTGCCAGTAAGTTATCAATTACCTCGGCATGATTCTCAGGGAAATTAACTAACCCCCAACGCGCCATTTGGGCTAGTACCCATAGCTGTTCCTTATGGGATGGCATATTCCCAACGCCAAATTGACAGAAATCCTGCTCATATTTCGCTTCCATCGTACTAACGCGATAGGGACCCGCAAACCCAGGACGAATATAAACGGGGTCGAGATTGAGGTATTCGTTTTTTGCCAAGGTCAACACAACTTCGTCGCGATTTTCTAAGGGTTTGCAAAATTGCGAGGCTTCCAGCAATGCTTTGACGATCGCTAAATGGGTATGGGGATACATCTCCGCCCAATCTTTGCGAACGCCTAATACCTTCTCAGGATGACCGCGCCAAATATCGAGATCGGTGGCGACCACGAAGCCCGCATTGGTATTTACAGCCCGAACGTTCCAAGGTTCGCCGACGCAGTAACCGATGATATTGTTGGCGATCAGGTTGGAAACCATCTGGGGTGGGGGAATGACGATCGCATCGACATCGCGATCGGGCTCGATCTGACCGCTGGCTAACCAATGACGCAGCATTAAGTTATGCATTGATGCGTGATGCACCATACCCATTGCTGGTCTATAGGCATCTTCATACTTGGCAATATAGGTCTTGAGGGAAGCGAGATCGGTTACGCCTTCCTCTTGAAGTTTATGGCTGAGAGTAATGGCATTGCCATTGCGGTTTAAGGTCAGCGAGGTCACGATGGGAACGGGGGTGCGATTACCCATACCTAGGGCGATTGCTAGGGGCATACCCGTAACCATCTGTGCTGCGTCCAAACGTCCTTCGCGAATTCCCTCGGCTAGGTCATTCCAACTCGTTTCCTTGGAGAGTTTGACATCTAATCCATATTTAGCAAACAGCCCCTTCTCTTGTGCGATCACCAAGGGAGCGCAATCGGTGAGAGGAATATAGCCGATGGTAAGATTGGTTTTCTCAATACTCCCAAGACTGATAGCTGCGTTACTCTTGAGTTTCGCTTTTTCTAGTTTGATCTGCTTTTGGCGATCGAGGAAGTTCACTACTTCGCCCCGAAGCCGATAGTAATTGGGATGATTGACGGATTCCAAGCGTTTGCGAGGATGGGGTAAATCGACGGTGAGAACTTGACCGATTTTTGCTTCGGGACCATTGGTCATCATGATGATGCGATCGCTCAGCAGTAGCGCTTCATCAACGTCATGGGTGATCATCACCGCCGAAATTTTATGCTCGTCACAAATCTGCATTAATTTCTCTTGCAATCGACCTCTGGTGAGCGCATCTAAAGCCCCAAAGGGTTCGTCTAGCAATAGAATTTTGGGCTTAATCGATAAGGCGCGAGCGATTCCCACCCTTTGTTTCATTCCGCCCGAAATCTCTCTTGGATATTTCTCAGCGGCATGACTTAATCCCACCAGATCGATATTTTCTTGAATGATGCGACGACGTTCCGCCTTCGGTAAATCCCGCAAAACGCGATTGACCGCCAACCCAATGTTCTGCCTTACCGTCAACCAAGGCAATAATGAATGGTTTTGGAACACTAACATGCGATCGGGACCTGGTTCGCGGACTTCCCTGCCCTCGAGGACAATGCCCCCTGTACTCGCCTTGTCTAACCCAGACAAAATATTGAGAACCGTGGACTTGCCACAGCCCGAATGTCCAATGATGGAGACAAATTCTCCCTCCTTCATCTCAAAGTAGACATCTTTGACGGCAACGTAGGGTTCTCGGTTTTTGGTTTTAAAAACGCGACTGACGTGATCGATTTCTAGGAATGTGGACATAGTTAATTATTCAGGCTAATTATTCAGGTTAATTATTCAGGTTAATTATTCAGCCTCATCGGCGAGGGCAAAGCGGTTATACAGAAATTCCAAAATGTAATTGCGGAGGGTGTAGTAGCGAGGATCGTCGGCGATCGCTTTACGATCGCGAGGACGGGCAAAGGGAACATCGATAATTTCGGCAATATTGGCGGCGGGACCATTGCTCATCATCACGATGCGATCGGCGAGGAAAAGTGCTTCATCAATCTCATGGGTAATCATCAGCGCCGTAACGCGATTTTTGCGCCAAATGGCTAAGAGTTCTTCTTGCAGCTCTTCGCGGGTCATGACATCTAAGGCTCCAAAAGGTTCGTCAAGGATGAGAACTTCTGGACGGATGGATAATGCACGGGCGATCGATACTCTCTGGCGCATTCCGCCCGAAAGCTCCTTCGGCTTTTTGTGCATTGCTTCGGTTAAGCCAACTAGCTCTAGAGCCTCATGAGCAATTTTGATTTTTTCCTCTTTAGACTTGTCTTTATACACCTGCTTAACCGCAAGATAGACATTCTCAAAGGCGGTCATCCAAGGGAGCAAAGAATAGTTTTGGAATACCACCATGCGATCGGGACCTGGGCGAAGAATAGGACGAGATCGCAAGCAAATTTCGCCAGAAGTCGGTCGGTTAAAACCAGCTATCATATTTAAAAGAGTTGATTTGCCGCAACCTGAATGCCCAATCACGCAGATAAATTCACCTTCATAGATGGTTAAATTCACATCTTGGAGAACGGTGTAGGAGCCTTTCGGAGTTGGATAGACCTTAGAAACTCCATCGATCACTAAAAAGGGATCTTGATGTATTTGATGGTTATTATCGGTAAGATCGAGAGTCTGCATGGGAAGAAGGAGTTTAAGGGAAAGAATAATGTGTCAAGGGGAGCAGAGATTTAATCGCTAAGCATCTGACTGGGCAACGAGTTTGCTTAGGTAATAAACGACCTTATCAAGCATGAAGCCCACTAAGCCGATATACACCAAGGATAGAATCAACTCACTGCTCTTTTGGCTGTTGTAGCTATCCCAGATAAAGAAGCCGATGCCTACACCACCCGTCAGCATTTCGGCGGCGACGATCGCTAACCACGATAGCCCGACAGCAATCCGCAAGCCTGTAAAAATATAGGGTGCTGCCGAAGGCATCAGGATCGTAATGAAATAATCAAACTTACTCAAACGCAGTACTCGCGAGACGTTACGGTAATCTTGGGGAACCTGTTGCACGCCCACGGCGGTATTCATGAGGATCGGCCAGATGGAAGTTACGAAAATCACAAATAGGGCGGCGGCTTCGGTGACATCAAGTCCTATGGACTTGAGCGATTCATTTACTCCTTGAAAGGCGGACATGGCGATCGGTAACCACGCCAGTGGTGGAATTGTGCGAAGTACTTGAAAAATCGGGTCAAAGGCTCGATAGAGAAATACATTTGTGCCGATCGCAATGCCGAGGGAAATGCCGATTAATGCGGAAGCGGTATAACCGATCGCCACGCGCCGCAAACTGACCATGGTTTTCACGCCCAGTCCCTTCTCAATGGTTAGTTTTTCCTTCAGTTCTTTACGGGCGGGGCTATCGACTTTATCCTTGGCGCTAACATCATAAACATCGCGATCGAAGAATGGATGCCAAATATATTCTTGAGTTTCCTGCCATACCTTGCTCGGTGGTGGAAGCGGTGGCGTTTTCCCCGAACAGAGCATTTGCCATATACCTAACAGAAACACCAAAGCTAGTAATGGGGGAATTATGTAACGAGCCTGTTGTTGCAGCCATTCGCCAATGTAGTTAGCCGTAAATTTAGAACTTAAGCTCCCTGTCGCCATTTGGATATATCCTTGATAAGTTATAAGTTTAATAATGATGACAAGGGGCTTTAGCCCCTTGTTTTTGGGAATAGATGGAATGATGCGAGATGAAGATTTGGACTATGCTTTCTTGATCTTGAGCCCTTTGAGATATTCACTGGGATTTTCAGGATCGAACTTGACTCCATCAAAGAATGTCTCAACTCCACGGGAAGTACTCTTAGGGATATCGGCTTCTTTGCCGATCGCTTTAGCCGCTTCCTTCCATAGATCTTCGCGATTGACCTTATCGACCAATTTCTTGGCATCAGTCTCAGCATCAAGATAGCCCCAGCGCATATCTTCGGTCACAAACCAAATATCGTGGCTCTTGTAAGGATAGGAAGCAGAATCCTTCCAGAACTTCATCGCCAGATCGGGATTGTCGAGGGTTCTGCCATCGCCATAATCAACCTTGCCTTGGAGTCTACCTAAAATTTCGGCAGGAGGAACTTTTAACCATTTATCCGCACCGACGATCTTACACATCTCTTCTTTATTTGCGGCTTGTTCGCACCAAACTTGAGCTTCGAGAACTGCGGCAAGGATAGCTTTAGCCGCCTTGGGATTCTTGTCAACCCAGTCAGCACGAAGTGAAAAAGCCTTTTCGGGGTGATCTTTCCAAAGCTCGCCAGTAATAAGGGCACTATAGCCAGAATTCTGTGCAACTAGACGGGCATTCCAAGGTTCTCCCACACAGAAAGCTTGCATGTTGCCAGCTTTCATGTTGGCAACCATTTGTGGTGGTGGAACGACAATCGTATTGACATCTTTGTCTGGATCGACTCCATTCGCCGCAAGCCAGTAACGCATCCACAGATCGTGGGTTCCACCAGGAAAAGTCACCGCACATTTGACATCCTTGCCTCCAGCCTTGATTTTGGCAAAACTTTCCTTGAGAGAATCGCTCTTGAGGGTGATTTTGAGTTCTTTAAAATCATTAGCGATCGATATCGCTTGACCGTTGGTATTGAGCCTTGCCAAGATATACATGGGCACTTTTTTGCCATTGGTGATTTTGCCTTCCGTGAGTAAGTAAGGCATTGGCGACAAAATATGCGCTCCGTCAATACCACCAGCGTCCGACCCAAGGGCAATATTGTCGCGTGTAGTTCCCCAAGAAGCTTGCTTGAGAACTTCTACATCCTTCATGCCATACTTCTCAAACAAGCCTTTTTCTTTCGCGATAATTAGAGGCGCAGCATCGGTAAGGGCAATGAATCCTAATTTTGCTTTCGTAACTTCAGGTGCACCAGCGGCACTTACTGATGCGGTTGGCGATTTACTCGCTGAGGGGCTAGCCGCGCTGGTGGTTTCGGTTTTCGGTGCTTCGCCACCCGTACAGGCATTTAAAGCGATCGCACTAACAGTAGACAGCCCTGCGGTGGTTAAAAACTTGCGACGAGAGAATGTACTCATGGATTTCCTTGATTTCCTTAAATTTGATGACTGGTAAATTTGATGACTGGTAAATTTAATAACTGAGTGGGACTGAATGTAATCCTGAAATAATTTAGAACTGCCTTAACTAGCTAAGAATTAACTAAGAACTAACTAAGATCAATTCCGCCGAAGGTTGGACGATCGCTTGTTGCTTAGGGGTTGCACCGAAGTTTTCCATTAAGAGCTTACCGACGACTTCTCGCAGATCTTCACAGGGAACTTTTTCCATGACACATGTGCCGAGATGGGCATCCTTGCCGACCTTGCCACCCATGTAAATATCAACGCCATCGACAACCTTGCCATTCTTGCGAGTTTTACAACCAGTAAAACCGATGTCGGCAACCTGTGGCTGAGCGCAAGAGTTGGGGCAACCACTCCAATGGATGCGTACCACTTTAGGAAGATCGTAATCTTCGGCAAGCTGATGGGTAAGGGCAAGGGAACGATTTTTTGTTTCCACGATCGCTACTGGGCAAAACTGATTCCCCGTGCAGGATACCAGTCCCCGCATGAGGTTGTTCGGCGCGGCAGGGAACTTCTGAAGTATGGGCTCTTGCAGAAGTAGTGGAACTTGGCGATCGCTAACATGGGTGATCAGCAGATTTTGCTCGACCGTAAGACGGATATCGCCATTGCCGTAAGTATCGGCAAGACGAGCGAGTTCGTACAGATCGGCAGCATACATGCGCCCTACGGGAATTTGGAACCCAACGTAATTTAATCCCTCTTGCTTTTGCGGGTGAACGCCGATATGGTCGCGTTTTTCCCATGAGATCTCATCTTTAGCCGCAGCCGTTGCTAAAGACTTACCCATCTGCTTCTCAACTTCTAGACGGAATTTTTCAATTCCCCACTCATCAATGAGATACATCAGTCGAGCTTTTTGTCGGCTTTCGCGCAGACCATGATCGCGAAATACGATGAGTAGGGCTTCGCAGAGCGCAACCACATCCTCAGGAGGAACCCATACATTAAGAGGCATTGCCGCCGCAATCCGTTTCGCTGAGAAGAATCCACCTACGAGAACGTTAAAGCCAAAGGTTTCGGAAGAGTCTTCTTTAAATGCAGGAATAAAAGCGAGATCGTTGATCTCCGCATGGGTAGAATTATCACGACAACCAGCGATCGCAATATTAAATTTCCTAGGTAAGTTCGTAAAGGCGGCATTGCCTTCACCATTATTGGTCAATAGGTTCTGAACTTGGATGGCGAGCTCGCGAGTGTCATAAAGCTCGTTGGCATCAATACCCGCCACAGGTGACCCCGTGATATTCCGAATATTGTCCATCGCTGACTGGACGCTTGTCAGACCGACAGCGCGAAACTTTTCAAACATCTCAGGTACATCTTCGATCTCGATGCCGCGCATCTGGATATTCTGACGGGTGGTAATATCCGCTACGCCATGGTCGCCGCACTTCTCAACTACGGAAGCAAGGACACGCATTTGATCGCTGTTCAACAATCCATTGGGAATTCGCATCCTGACCATAAAACGCCCAGGGGTGCTTTTACGAAAAAATACGCCTAGCCATTTCAGGCGGTGCTGTAAATCGTCATCGTCGATCGCTTCCCAGCCAATTTCCGCGAAGCGAGCTATTTCGGCTTTAATCGCCAGACCATCCTTGACAGCTTTGAGGTCTTCAATTTTATTTGCCATGTTTATTTGCTATTTGCTGTTTCCTTGGCTCATTCTCGAAACTTTATATTGGGGCGATCGCTGTTGGAGCAAAATCCCAAATTCCTAGTTTTCAAGCGCTATTGCGACTTTGTATGGGCTTTACACTACTTAACGTTTCGATCCCGCTTCGTATAGGAAACTACATATTTTTCAATATTATTTAATAATTGCAATGATTTGATGCGGTTAACGCATCATGACTTCCTCATTTAGAGTTTGGTAGTGATAGCGATAGCTATAGCCAAATAAGTTAAGACATAAAACCCAGAAGAGTGTTGCGGCGCTTCGCGCCGCAACACTCTTCTGGGTTTTGTTTTTGTCCTAACATAACTGGCTACTGCTATA